>JAUMDQ010000109.1:0-4005 GCA_032121715.1 Flavobacterium sp. | reverse complement strand
TGAAAATATAAGGTTTTATCAGAAGCTTAATATAGATAGTTTATTGAATTCGTATAATAACAATATCTCAACAAGTGAAGAATTAATTATTCCTTTGGATACAGTGGTTGAAAGTGATTCTTCAAGAGTTGTGGTAATTGGAAAGTTTATCAATGAAAAAGATATTTTTGCTTTTGATATTCATGGAACTTGGGACAAACAACATATTGATTTTTATAAATCAGAAAATGGAAAATGGAATAGAATAATGTCGGATGAATATGATTGTGATGTTTTGCATTTTAGTTTTGAAAATTTCAATATTGATGAAGAAGCTGAAATTTTGTTTCTCGGGCATCCTAATATGAATGGAAATAGATTCAATACAATTTATAAATATGATGTTAATGAGAATCAGTTTGTGAAATCAGGAAAATTCTTTTGTGAACATTTAGATTTTAATTCAAAGGATAATTTGTTGTATTTTGAATATGGGGGTTCTTGGTATACTCCAAATGAAAAGTCAACATATAAGTGGGTGGGTAATAAAATTATTCCTATAAAAAAAGTTAGTCTTGAATTAAAGAAGTATAATTATAAGAGTTTTAAACAATGGATTAGTTATTATGAAAATCCAACATTAGATAAAGATACTTTGGAGTTGAAATTTAAGAAAACGTATAGAGGTAAAGAAAACCATAAATTATGGGAGAATTTTTTCGAAAACAAATAAAAAAACCGTCTCGTTTAAGAACGAGACGGTTTAATTTTTTATAAAATTTCTTTTCCTTGGTTGTCAAAGAAATGATATTCTAAGTACGTGTAAGCGTCACGAGGTATAATTTTCACCCATTTCTTATGTTCAAGAAACCATCTTGAACGTAATGATGGAAAACCTTTTGTAAGGTATGCGGCCACAAATGGGTGCACATTAAGTACAACTTTTTTATGGTCTTTAATAATGCTTTCTAGGTTAGCTTCTATTTTGTCAATAATTAAAATTGCTGCTTCAACCTGTCCGTTTTCGTTCGGGTTTTCTTCGTTTGTTTCAATATTAACTTCTGGTCTAACTCTTTGTCTAGTAATTTGAACTAATCCAAATTTACTAGGAGGCAAGATTTTATGCTTGGCCTTGTCGTCACTCATTTCTTCTCTTAAGAAATCAAACAATATTTTTCTATTGTCTGGATTTTGCATGTCTATAAAATCTACCACAATAATTCCTCCCATATCTCTTAGTCGTAACTGACGTGCAATTTCTCCTGCAGCAATCATGTTTACTTCCATGGCAGTATCTTCTTGGTTTTGTGCTTTATTTGATCGATTTCCAGAGTTTACATCGATAACGTGTAGCGCTTCTGTGTGTTCGATAATTAAATAAGCACCTTTACTCATAGAAACTGATTTTCCAAAAGAGGTTTTTATTTGTCTTTCTATATTATACTTCTCAAATAGAGGTAAATCTTTCGATTGATAGTGTTTTACGATAGACGCTTTATCCGGAGCTATTTCTTGCAAATATTCCTTCGTTTGTAAATACAAATCTTCATCATCTACTTGAATACTTGTGAAAGTATCGTTAAATATATCTCTTAGCATAGAAGAAGATTTTGTAAGTTCTCCTAATACTTTTGAGGGATGATGCGCAGTTTGTAATTTTTTACACATTGTAGTCCAACGTTCTAACAATGTTTCTACATCTTTTTCAATCTCAGTTGTTTTTCTGCCTTCGGCTACTGTTCTCACAATAACCCCAAATCCCTTTGGTTTTATAGATTGTAGTAATTTTTTTAAACGATCTTTTTCAGCTCGGTCTCCAATTTTTTGTGAAATGGATACTCGGTCAGAAAAAGGTACTAAAACTACATATCTTCCTGCTAAAGAAATCTCAGAACTAATTCTTGGTCCTTTGGTTGAGATGGGTTCTTTAACGACTTGAACTAAAATCGATTGGTTGGCACTTAATATGTCCATTATGGTGCCATCTTTATTGATTTCAGGTTCAAAAGGGAAATTTTTGAGTGAATAATCTTTTATTTTACCTGCGCTTACAAGTTTAATAAATTTCATCAAAGAACCAAGGTTTGGACCTAAATCATGATAATGCAAAAAAGCATCTTTTTCATGACCTAAATGCACAAAAGCGGCATTTAATCCGGCAACTGGTTTTCTTATTTTTGCAATAAAAATATCTCCAACCTGAAACTGATTGCTGTCGCTAGCCTCTTTTTCTTTGTGTAATTCAATTAGTTTTCCATCTTTTAATAAGGCAAAATCTACTGCGTCTGAACCAGATCTAATAATTAATTCTTTGTTCATGCTGTATCTTTTATATCCGAACATTTTTGTTGTCGGTTGTCGGTTGTTGGTTGCGAAAATACAACTATCAACTATCAACTATCAACTTATTGTTAGGATGGATTAAACAATTTTAGGTAAAATACCCAATAGAATTGTAATGCAAATTTGAGCTTGTCAAAATTGTATTCAATTCAAAATTCAATGAACGTTTATCATTTGAGCTTAGAGTTTTAATCTTATAAAATTCTAAGCTTAAATGGTAATTTTTCTTTTTTAAACAAAGAAAAGTAGTTTTTAGACTACTTTTTCTTTTTGTGACGGTTAGCTCTCGCTCTTTTTTTACGCTTGTGAGTAGCTACCTTATGTCTTTTTCTTTTTTTACCACTTGGCATAATGTGTAGTTTTTATGATTAATAAATAATATTATACAGTTACTTCTGTCTTTTCTTTAACGCTTTCAACAAATACTTTAGCAGGTTTAAATGCTGGAATGTTGTGTGCTGGAATTTTGATTGTTGTGTTTTTAGAAATGTTTCTTCCTGTTTTTTCAGCTCTTGTTTTAACAATAAAACTTCCAAATCCTCTTAAGTAAACGTTATCACCAGTTTCTAATGAATTTTTTACTTCTTCCATGAATGATTCTACAGTAGCTTGAACGTCACCTTTTTCAAGGCCTAATTTTTCTGAAATTTTTGCTACGATGTCTGCTTTCGTCATTTTCTTGCGTGTTAAATTTTATGTATTTTTTTGAGTGTGCAAATATATGAATTAAAAAAATACAAATTCAAACTTAATGAACTAAAATTTAACCGTATAAATGATTTATTTTTACGGCTTTATATTTTCATATGCGTTTTTCAACTAAAATTATCCATTGGTACAACCAAAATTATAGAGACTTGCCTTGGCGAAACACCACTGATGCCTACAAAATTTGGCTTTCAGAAATTATTTTGCAACAAACAAGAGTGAGTCAAGGGTTGCCATATTATAATAATTTTATTAATGCTTTTCCAACTGTAAATGATTTGGCAAATGCCGATGAACAACAAATTTTGAAGCTTTGGCAAGGACTTGGTTACTATTCTCGCGCCAGAAATCTTCATTTTACAGCGAAATTTGTTATGGAATATCATAATGGCGTTTTTCCAAATTCGTACGAAGAATTACTAAAATTGAAAGGAATTGGAACATATACTGCTGCCGCAATTGCCTCTTTTTCTTCTAATGAACCGGTGGCGGTTTTAGATGGAAATGTTTTCAGAGTGTTGTCGCGCGTTTTTAATGTGGATCACGATATTTCTCAAAATACCTCTAAAAAATATTTTATTGAATTGGCTACAAGAGTGCTTTCTAAATCTGAACCCAATATCCACAATCAAGCCATCATGGAATTTGGAGCCTTGCAATGCGTTCCGAAAAGTCCAAATTGTATAGAATGTATTTTTAATGATAGTTGTGAAGCGTTTAAACTAAAAAAGGTTTCTGAATTACCAGTGAAATCGAAAAAAGTTAAAGTGACAAAGCGGTTTCTGAATTACATTTTAGTAAAAGACGCATCAGAAATCCACGAAATGAATAAACGAACAGAAAACGGCATCTGGAAAAACTTATTCGAATTTCCTTGTATTGAATCGGAAAAGGAAATAGATGAAACTGAGATTTTGAATCAGTTAAACGAAAAATATGACATTAAAAATTTTCATTATTTCGATTCGTTTGATG
>JAUMDQ010000108.1:0-1598 GCA_032121715.1 Flavobacterium sp. | reverse complement strand
AATTCTTTTCTAATTGGTCCAACATTTTTCATGGCTGGATGAAATAACGGCGCGTGTAAAATTGCAATATTGGCATCTTCCATACATTTCGTTAGAAATTCTTGTTCATTCGAAAATTTCACACCCATTTGTTCCATTACATTACTCGATCCAGAAATAGAAGAAACGCCGTAATTCCCGTGCTTCGCGACTTTAAAACCAGCTCCAGCAACAATAAAAGATGATAAAGTGGAAATATTAAAAGTATCTTTTCCATCGCCACCAGTTCCACATAAATCGATAGTGTTGTAAGCCGAAAAATCTACTGGAATACACAATTCTAGCAAGGCTTCACGGAAACCTGAAAGTTCTTCAATCGTAATGTTTCGCATCATATAAACGGTTAAAAACGCAGCAATTTGATGAGAATTACAATTTCCGCTGGAGATTTCCATTAAAGTCGATTTTGCTTCCTGTTTAGAAAGAATCTCGTGATTGATTAATCTGTTTATTATATTTTTCATTTGTTTTAAGATATAAAACGTCCTGCTCTGTTGCCACGAAGGCACAAAGTCGCAAAGTTTTTTTTTATTTTTTTACTTGATTCTTTTTACTTTTTACTTGGCTCTTTAATGGCTAAGCCAATTTTCTAAGATTTTTTTTCCGTGTGGCGTTAACACACTTTCTGGATGATATTGTACACCTCTAACATCGTAAACACTATGTTTTAATGACATAATTTGTCCGTTTTCATCTTTAGAAGTGATGATTAAGTTTTGTGGAAAATTCTCGTTAGAAATCACCCAAGAATGATAACGTCCAACTTCCATTTCATTAGGTAAATCATTGAAAATGAAATCGCCTTCTGTTTTAGAAACTTTTGTAGCTACACCATGATACACTTTTTCTAAATTAGTCAGTGTTCCGCCGAAAACCTCACCAATAGCTTGTAAACCAAGGCAAACTCCAAAAATGCTTTTTGTTTTGGCATACGTTTTAATTACATCTTTAAGTAAACCCGCTTCATCAGGAATTCCTGGTCCTGGTGATAATAATATTTTATCAAAAGGTTCTAATTCTTTCAATTCAAACTCATCATTTCTAAAAACAGTCACATCTGCTCCTAAATCGTCTAAATAATGCACTAAATTGTATGTAAAACTATCGTAATTATCTATAACTGCTATTTTCATATTTTTTTGTTTCAAGTTTCAGGTTTCAAGTTTCAGGTTATTTGATACTTCAAACTTTATTAAATGTTTTCAGCTAAATCTAATGCTTTTTGTAAAGCACTTAACTTATTATATACTTCTTGTGTTTCGTTTTCTTCTGAAGAACTTTCTACAATTCCGGCGCCAGCTTGAAAGTACAATTTATGATTTTTACTTAAAAAAGAGCGAATCATAATCGCATGATTGAAATTTCCTTTAAAGTCCATAAAACCAATTGCGCCGCCGTAAAAACTTCTATTCGTTTGTTCAATTTCTTCAATTAATTCCATCGCACGAACTTTCGGAGCACCAGTTAAAGTTCCTGCAGGAAATGTATTGGCGACTAAGTTCATAAAATTATTAGAATTTTTCAATTTTCCGGTCACTTTTGAAACCAAATGAATCACA
>JAUMDQ010000107.1:0-4486 GCA_032121715.1 Flavobacterium sp. | reverse complement strand
ACATAATAAAGTTACATATGTCAACAATAGCATCACAATTCGGAATGCAAGAAGCTTTGCAAGCATTAGGAATTAAAGAAGTAAACGACGGAACTTCAACAGGTTCAAACAGTTTTTCTTCAGGAGAAATCATCGAAAGTTACTCACCAGTTGATGGTCAATTAATCGGTAAAGTAAAAACAACAACTGCAGCAGACTACGAAAAAGTGATGCAAAGTGCAACGGAAGCATTCAAAATGTTTCGCGCTATGCCAGCACCTCAACGTGGAGAAATTGTACGTCAGTTTGGAAATAAACTAAGAGAACTAAAAGAACCACTTGGGAAATTAGTTTCTTACGAAATGGGTAAATCGTTACAAGAAGGTTACGGTGAAGTGCAAGAAATGATTGACATTTGCGATTTCGCGGTAGGTTTATCACGTCAATTAAACGGACAAACGATTCCATCTGAACGTCCTGGTCACGTCATGAGAGAACAATGGCATTCAATTGGTGTTGTTGGAATTATTTCTGCCTTCAACTTCCCAGTAGCAGTTTGGGCTTGGAACACCGCTTTAGCATGGATTTGTGGAGACGTTTGTGTATGGAAAGGTTCTGAAAAAGCACCAATTTGTACAATCGCTTGTCAAAATATTATTGCTGATGTATTAAAAGCAAATAATTTACCAGAAGGTATTTCTTGTATTATTAATGGAGATTACAAAGTAGGTGAAATGATGACTACTGACGTAAGAATTCCATTAGTTTCTGCAACTGGTTCTACAAGAATGGGAAGAATTGTTGGTGCAACTGTAGCACAACGTTTCGGAAAATCTTTATTAGAATTAGGTGGAAACAACGCAATCATTATTACTCCAACTGCTGATTTAAAAGTAGTAGTTCCTGGAGCGGTTTTCGGAGCGGTTGGAACAGCTGGACAAAGATGTACATCGACTCGTAGATTAATCATTCATGAATCAGTTTACGATAAAGTAAGAGACGCAATTGTTGGTGCTTACGGACAATTAACTATTGGAAATCCATTAGATCAAAAAAATCATATCGGTCCACTTATTGATACAGATGCAGTTAACACGTATTTAGCGGCTATTGAAAAAGCTAAAGCTGAAGGTGGAAAAGTATTAGTAGAAGGTGGCGTTTTATCTGGAGAAGGTTACGAATCTGGATGTTATGTGAAACCAGCTATTATTGAAGCAGAAAATCATTTCGAAATTGTACAACACGAAACATTTGCTCCAATTTTATATTTAATGAAATATGAAGGTGAAGTAGAAAACGCGATTGACAAACAAAATGGTGTAGCGCAAGGTTTATCTTCTGCGATTATGACAAACAGCATGAAAGAAGCAGAAAAATTCTTATCATTTGCGGGTTCTGACTGTGGAATTGCTAACGTAAACATCGGAACTTCTGGTGCAGAAATTGGTGGTGCTTTCGGTGGAGAAAAAGAAACTGGTGGTGGAAGAGAATCTGGTTCAGATGCTTGGAAAGTATACATGAGAAGACAAACTAACACAGTGAACTACTCTGATCAATTACCTTTAGCACAAGGAATTAAATTTGATTTGTAGAAAATATAAATTTTAGAAAATAGAAAAACCCTGCAAACATTTATTTGCAGGGTTTTTTATTTCTAATTGTCATGCTGAACTTGTTTCAGCATCTATTTTGAATTGAATCTGAAACAAGTTCAGATTGAAAAAATTCTTACTTCGTTTTCTTCACGTATTGTGTTAAAATATAAATATGTTGGTTTTCCACTCTTCCTTCAATAAGGTTAACGTCATCCCAAACTACTTTAATATTATGAACCGCCGCACCACGTTTTGCTGTGAAAGTGGCACCTTTTACATCTAAATCTTTTATCAAAACAACAGAATCGCCGTCTTGTAAAATATTTCCGTTAGAATCCTTATGGATGATTTTTCCTTCATCATCTTCATCTTCACCAGTAGCTTTTGCCCATTCTAAAGCATCTTCGTCTAAATACATCATTTCTAACATATCATTGTTTTTTAAACGCGCGTGCATTCTCCAAGAAACAATTTGTACAGGTAAGTTTTCATTCCACATACTGTCTGATAAACCTCTCCAATCGTTGGCGTTCATCAACTCTTTGTTTTCAATTTGATCTCTTAATGATTTCGTGATTAAAATACAGTTTTCTGGAATAGCTTCTGTTTTAGGTTCTACAATGTAAACCACTAAATTTTCATCACTACCACTAATTTCACAAACACTTCCGCTGCGATATTTTAATCTTTTTTCTGTAACTATACTCATTTCTTATAAATTAAATGATGCTCCAATTTGAAACACAAACTGATTGTTATAATGTCCAAAAACAGTCGGTGTAGAATCATATTTAGCAATAGGAAATCCTGCTTCCGTATATACTCCAAAACCATCTGTAAAGAAATATCTAAAACCTAAATGTCCACCAAAATTTCTTGTGCCTAAGTTTAAACCTGGATAAATGTCCATATTATCTTCTAAACCAATAACGCTACCTAAATTCGCATTGAAACGAATTTTAGCATCAGCACGATCTGCAAATTCTGGTTTGTAATCAACACCCGCAACTGTAATATTATCAGCGCTTAGCATGTAACTCGCTACAAAACCAAACGACATGTTCTCTCCAATTCCGTAATCGTTACTTAAAACAATACCTGTTCCACCATCTTGAATGGTAGCACCAATTTGTAATTTTAAATCTTGTTTACCCTTATAAGCTTGCGCGTTGGCTAGAAATCCTATTCCCAAAAACACAATAAGTACTATTTTTTTCATTTTTCTCGTTTTAAATTCATTGCAAAAATAACTAAAATTAACATTTTTTAAGGCAAAGCCGTAATAAAAATTATTCTTACAAAATTAACTTTACTTCAACAATTATTAAAAACCAATTTAAAAGAAAAACAACTAAAATTAAAATTAATTAAATATGAAAAAAATTGTTATTTTATCCGGAATTATTATGGCAACTTTGGTGTCTTGTTCAACTGAAGACGACCAAAATCACAATCAAACTTACAACCAAAATGTAAGTAAAACAGTTTTGAGCACACAAAATAGGTCAAATTCTTGTGTAACCTGCAGAGATTCAATATATAAACTAAGCGATAGTATTTCTGAGCCTATTAAACCAAAAAAAGACTAAAACTTCCTTATACCAATATTAAAAACATTAAATTTGTAGATACAGCGATTTAATGGAAATTAAGAAAATACTTTTAACCCTATTCACTTGTATTTTATTTTTTGGATGTAAAAAATCTACCGAAAAAAATCAATTAGAATTATACAACAAAATAGACACACTGTTAGTAAAAGCAAATGATGATTTACTGGATAGAAAATTGCGTTTAGTTTTTACTGACAGTGTTTATTCTCTTTTAAATAACATTGAGTCAGATAGTCTGCACAAACACTATGAATTTAAAGTCGCCAATAGATACTATAATTTAAATTTATTTGAAAAATACAAAAAAACAACTTTACGAATTCAAGAAAAAGCTATTGCAAATAACGATTCGGTCACACAAGCAAAATGTGATTACAATTTGGGAGGCTATTATTACGAAAAATACAATTTAGATAGTTGTTTTTATTATTACAATAGGGCTAGAAACCTAACACATTCAATAAAAGACATCAAACTAAAAATAGAAATATATAAAGATTTAGGTCGTGTATTATTTTATCAAAATCAATATCTCGAGTCACAGAAAAATATTTATATCGCATTAAAAAACGCAAAAAAAATAAAAAACTACGAATATATATTTGAATGTTATTCTCTTTTTGGATTGTCTGAATTAGGGATGAAGAATTACAAAAAAGCATTAGAGTATTTTAATTTAGCCAAAAACACATTAAAAAATTTAAGAAAAAACACCTATTATCCGGTTTTTAATGCGCAAAATCATATTAATTTTTGTAGTGTTTACCGAAGAAAAAAAGATTACGAAAACTTATATTATTATTCACAAAAAGGACTTGCAATTAAAAATTTAAAGTCACTAGAAATTAGCACCTACGCATATCTTAAAAACTTTTTTGGATACGCAAAATTAAAATTAGGCGAAGTTTCTTCCATTGAAGAATTTAAAGGAAGTTTGAAAATTGGGGACAGTTTGAATTTTCAACCTATTCAAAATACCTCAAACTTATATTTAGGTGAATATTATCTTTCATTAAATGATACGTTAAAAGCTAATCTTTATTTTAAAAAAGTATATAACACAAATTTAGTTGATGACAAATTAAAAGCACTGGAGAAGTTAACTTTAACGGAACCGAAAAACACAAATTATCTTAAAAACATAATAAATTTAAAAGATAGCTTATTTTTAATTGAAAGACAAACTAGAGAGAAATTTGCTCGGATTGAATATGAAACTAACGAAATTATTTCCGAAAAAGTATTGATTGAAAAAGAAAATGAGCAAATTATCCAAAAATTACGATCTGTTTCCACAAT
>JAUMDQ010000106.1:0-4590 GCA_032121715.1 Flavobacterium sp. | reverse complement strand
TTTTTGAAAACGTTTTTCAAGAACAATTACTTCCAATTTCTATTTCAAATTTTAAAACTTTATGTTTATAAATACGATTTGATTATTAATGATTACGAACCTATTTCAGCTTGGGCTTGTAAACTAAAAGGCGGAAATATTGTTTCTTTATCCCATCAATCTTCTTTGTTTTTTGAAGAAACACCAAAACCTAAAAAGAGAAACTGGTTGAGTTGGCTAATTTTTAAAAACTATGCGCCTGTTACTAAAAAATACGGACTCCATTTTGAAGAATACAACGAAAATATTTTTAAACCGGTTATTCGAAAAAAAGTAAGAGATTTAAAAACTTCTACTTCAGGAAATTATGTGGTGTATTTGCCATCGTATTCTGATATTAAAATCATTAAAGAATTAAAACGAACTTCTGCCAATTGGACGATTTTTTCCAAACATGCAAAAGCTTCATATACTGCACATAATTGCACCGTTTTTCCTATTGATGAAAACGAATTTTTAAATTCATTTGCGAATTGCCCAGGTGTTTTATGTAATGCCGGTTTCGAATTGCCTTCAGAAGCATTATACTTAAAAAAGAAATTATTCGTAATTCCAATTAAAAAGCAAATTGAACAAGAATATAATGCTTTGGCTTTGAAAGAAATGGGCGTTTTAACTTCAAAAAAACTCGATTTTAATTTAATTGAAATGTGGACCTTATCTAATAGAATTATTCCTGTAAATTATTCCAACAACATTGAAAAGGTTATAGAAGAAATTGTATTAGAAAACACGTCTTTTGACACGGAATTCCTATTCATATAAACTGGGTTAAGAGTGACGGAAAAGTAGTTTTTTTCATTTACTTGTGGTTGGTATATTGTCGCTCTTTTTTCCCGTTTAAGCATAAAAAATTCCCATATCTGATGATGTGGGAATTTTGTTTTAATATATTCTAATCATTCCAAACAAGATATGTTCCAAATCAAAGTAAGCATTAGCACAATCGAAACAAGCCTTAGCACAATCGAAGTAGACATATGCTGAATCGAAATAACCTTTAGCACAATCGAAGTAAGCCTTAGCACAATCGAAGTAGACATATGCTGAATCGAAATAACCTTTAGCACAATCGAAACAAGCCTTAGCGCAACCGAAGTAAGCATTGGCTCAACAAGAACAAACAATCTTTAAAACAAAAATCCCAAACAATGTTTGGGATTTTTTTATTTTCTTAAAATTACTTCTTTCCAGAAGCTTCTAAATTTCTTTCAATTTTATGATCTGGTCTAGTCCATTTTGGTTTTTCACCCAAAGCTTCAAATTTAGAATCTGCGGCTTCAACCGTTTCGGGTTGCATTTTTTTAATGAATGGTTTTTGTGGATTCAATCCTAACATTTCAAACATTTTCATGTCTTCATCCACATCTGGATTTGGAGTTGTTAGTAATTTATCTCCAGCAAAAATAGAATTCGCACCAGCAAAGAAACACATCGCTTGTCCTTCTCTACTCATATTTGTTCTTCCAGCAGATAAACGTACTTGCGTTTCTGGCATTACAATTCTAGTAGTAGCTACCATACGAATCATTTCCCAAATCTCCACTGGTTTCTCATCTTCTAAAGGTGTTCCTTCAACCGCAACTAAGGCGTTAATTGGCACCGATTCTGGTTGTGGATTTAAAGTTGAAAGGGCAACTAACATTCCAGCTCTATCTGAAATACTTTCTCCCATTCCAATAATTCCGCCACTACAAACCGTTACATTAGTTTTACGAACGTTTTCGATAGTTTCTAAACGGTCTTCAAAACCACGCGTTGAAATAACTTCTTTATAATATTCTTCAGACGAATCTAAATTGTGATTGTAAGCATATAAACCTGCTTCCGCTAAACGATGCGCTTGATTTTCAGTAATCATACCTAAAGTACAACATACTTCCATATCTAGTTTATTAATGGTACGAACCATTTCTAAAACCTGATCAAAATCTTCACCATCTTTCACGTTTCTCCACGCAGCACCCATACAAACTCTAGATGAACCAGAAGCTTTGGCACGTAATGCTTGTGCTTTTACTTGAGAAACCGACATTAAATCGTTTCCTTCAATATCTGTGTGATAACGAGCGGCTTGCGGGCAATACCCACAATCTTCTGGGCAACCACCAGTTTTTATTGATAAAAGTGTAGAAACCTGAACCGTATTTGGGTCGTGGTGTTCTCTATGTATTGATGCGGCATCGTATAACAATTCCATTAAAGGCTTGTTGTAGATGTCAATTATTTCCTCTTTCGTCCAGTTATGTTTAGTAACACTCATAAAATCATAAATTAATGCTCCAAAAGTACTAATTTACATTTGAAGAAAAAATTTTAAAAGGCAGGAATTTTAATTCCGAACTTACTTACCTTCTGAATTAAACTGCATCACCACAAAAGAACCAATGAAACAAGAAGCAACTCCTTCAAAAAAAAGCATAGCAGAATACATAATTATATTTTGTTTTCCTGGGAAGAAAAAGGTATCAGACAATTTAAGAAAATAAGACTCCCCTCCTTTTAAGTGGATAAAGATTATTAAACCTATTATTCCAAGCAGAATACCAAAAACACCCGTTTTAATTCCTGAAAAATAATTTTCTAAATAATTATTCTTACCGTTTTCATAGTTAGATTTAATGGTTTTATTTATTCCATACAACACTATAAAAGCATTAAAAATACGTAAATAATTTTCACCTGCTAGACCTAAAAAATCCATAAGCATAAAAAACACTGCAATACCCATGAAGATTAATAAACCATTTTTAATTTCGATTTGATTTTTCATAATAAATATTTTTTTGTTAGTATAAATTTACAAAAAAATACTCATCTAATTGATAATCAATATATTTATTAATTCATGTCTTGAAGTAAAATCCATTCATTATGACCAAAATAATCAAATTTAGCAGTTGCCATATCGGTTTTTTCGTCAATTAATTTATAGTAAGGTCGTCTGTTTATAGAAACGGAACATTCTACAAAAATTGAAATGGGTTTTTTAGCTTCTTTTTTTAATTTCTGACAATATTGCCAAATAATATCTGGAGAATTGCTTAAAAGTTTCACCTGTTTTGGTGTTAATTCTGAAGCGTAATTGTGATAGTGAGTCAATCCTGTTTTTTTGTCTACAACCTTAATGTTTAAAATTCCTTTTCGTTCGCGAAGCATCATTCGCCAAGCTAACCTATGACCTTCTTCTGTAAACAACACATCGCCTTTTATAAAATGGTGACGTAAAGGCAAAACCAATTGTACGATAAAAAACGGGACAAAAAAGACAAGAAAAAATTTAGTATTGAGATTCTTATTAGGTGAAATTTCTTGTTCATTTTTTAAGAATTTCAGCGGAATCGAATCGTAAAGCAAAACGATAAAACTCAATGCTAAAAAAGGAAAAATACCGATTTTTAAGGAATACGCATTAAAAAGATGAAATCCGAAAGACGCCAGTATCGCTAATTTTCTGGTTCTCTTCCATAACAAAGCAGGCATAATTAATAAATCGAATAAAATTCCAGCGTAAGCATAAAACAACAAAAACCATTTCTGATTGAAAATATCTAGAAAAAATTGACGTTGTGTAATTCCGTTTAGAAGAATTCTAGAAAAAGTTCCGTCTAACCAATCAGGATATAACTTAGCAATTGCCGCATAAAAATATAAAATTGCCAATTGAAAAAGCAGCAAATAAGGCATCCACCTTGGAATTTTAGTTTGTTTTATTTTGGGAAATAATTTCGCATCAACACTTAATTTACCATTAGCTGGCAAAAAAATCATGATGATACAAATGAGAATTAAAAAATAGTAATGATTGTTGTAGGATTCTTTTTGAATTAAGTAAACAGTTGCCCACAACAATGTAAAAACTGTCATTGCTAATCTGTAAAACAATCCGAAAGTAATGAGCAGTCCGAAAATTCCCATAACGAAAAAGTACGAATACATTTTTTCGCCATGTAAGATTTGTAGAAAATCGAAACCAATAAAATTAAAAGTGAATTTGCTTTGAATGAAAACGGCTTCTACCCAACCTAATAAAATAGCACCAAAACTTTCTGCAACGATTAACAATCCTAGTAAAATTCTAAAAATTACTAATCCAGAATTATCGATGTTTTCAGAAAGCCACTTTTTTATCATTTTAAATTTTCAAAATAATGAATCGTATTTTGCTTGTCTACTTCTAATTGTAATTTCAAGGCTTCGAAAGATTCAAATTTTTGTTCGTCACGTAATCTTTCTAGAATATGTACTTGAATTTTCTGATTGTAAATGTCTTTATCAAAATCTAATAAATGCACTTCAATTGACAATTTATTTTCGCCCAAAGTAGGTTTCACACCAATATTCATCATTCCAAAAACAGTTTGATTACTCACATTTACAGTAACAATGTAAACACCATTTTTAGGAATTAATTTATAATCCTCAGGAATTTCAATGTTTGCTGTTGGAAAATTAATAGTTCTCCCTAATTGATTCCCTTTTACTACATTTCCTGTCAAAACATATGGATAACCTAAATAGTCTTTGGCTAAAGAAACATTTCCTTCTAAA
>JAUMDQ010000105.1:0-12142 GCA_032121715.1 Flavobacterium sp. | reverse complement strand
TCACGTCTTGGATCATTGTCTTTGTATAGTTGTCCAACCATTGAGGAAATATTCGGTTTAAAGAAACCTGTTCCTACAATGGTAAAACCAATTCCAACAAAAAATAAACTTTTCGGATCAATAGCTAAAATAACGCTTCCGATAATCATTAAAATCCCACCCCAAAAAAGCGATTTTCGTAAGCCCAGAATTTTATCTGCAAATAAACCACCGATAAATGTAAAAGCGTACACCCAAGCTTGAGTGGCACCGTATTGTAAATTGGCCACTTCTTCATCCATGGCTAAATGATTCACCATGAATATTACAAGCATGCCTCGCATTCCATAAAAACAGAAGCGTTCCCACATTTCTGAGAAAAACAAATACCACAATTGTTTTGGGTATTTGCCTTTAAAGTTTTGAATTTCTTCTATCGTTTGCATACTAGTTGATTCCATGATCTTTCATTACTTTATTTAAGTTTTTCACTAAAGCAAACATTAATACTGTTGCAAACATTAGTAATCCGAAATTTACCCAAAAGAAATTCGCTTTATCATCATATGTGTCCCACATACTTGCTAAAACGCCTGATAATTTATTTCCGATAGAAGTCGATAAAAACCAACCACCCATCATTAAGGCTGTAATATTTTTTGGAGATAATTTGGAAACTATGGACAATCCCATCGGACTCAGGAATAGTTCTCCAATGGTGATAATTCCGTAATTAGCTACTAACCACCAAACTGAAACTTTTTCTGTTCCATTATTTCCGATATGAACCGCAGCTACCATCACTAAAACCGATAAGGCTGAGATTAATAATCCAAAGGCAATTTTAGTTGGAGTAGAAGGTTCTTTTTTTCTGCTTCTTAAGAAAGTGAAAAATGCTACAATTAGTGGGGTTAAAATAATTACCCAGCCTGGATTGATAGATTGACTTAAATTGGTTGCCCAAATACTTACTTTATTTCCTTCTTGTGGTAAGGTGTCTTTAGATGAGTTTCTGAAATAAACAGGATAATCCACTACTTTTTTAACTTCGCCATTTTCTTTTTGAAGTCGGAAACTGGAATCATATAATTCAGTAGAATCTTTTTTGTATTCTATTTCTTTGGATAATTTCAAGCTATTAAAAACTGCTTTAGTTGTTCCGCTGATTTCTCTATCTGTATATCTATCAGCCCAAGTAGTTAGTGCGGAACCATTCAATTTAAAAACAGCCCAAAATAAAATTACCACAGCAAAAATTGATAATAAAGCCCCAATTGGTCTTTTTTCTTCGGCTTTAGCTTTGAAATATAAACTTCCGTAAAAATATACGACAGGAATACAAGCAAATATAAAAGCATCGGTACTATCTGAACCAAAAATAGCGCAATCTGTATTGATATCAGAAGCTACACCTTTAATTAACCATCCAATAATTCCAAATATCACTGACGGTACTAAAATGTACATTACAATTTTAGAAAATGGCATATCGCCTTCTTGAATACCTTTTTTATCTGTTTTATTTCCGTAGTGTTTCGTACCTAATAAAAAGACAATAACACCGATGAACATTCCTAAACCAGCTGCCATAAAAGCATATTGCCAACCTAGTAAAATTTGTAGCGCCGCTCCGAAGAAATTACAAATGAAAGCGCCAACGTTAATTCCCATATAGAAAATGTTGTACCCTTCATCTTTCTTGGCTAAATATTTTTCTTCGTTATAGAAGTTACCTAATAAGGTTGAGATGTTTGGTTTAAAGAATCCGTTACCTACAATTACTAAAGTCATAGCAACATATAGCATTGGTAAATTATGAATTCCCATCATAAAATATCCGACACCCATCATTAAACCTCCAATAACAATAGATTTTTTATAGCCTAAATATCTATCAGCTACTAAACCGCCGATAAAAGGCGTAAGAAATACTAAAGCAATAAAAGTTCCGTATAAATCGGATGCTTCTTTTTCCGTCATGGCGAATCCAGCTTCCACATCTTTAAGATATAAAGTAAAAATTCCAATCATTAGGTAATAACCGAAACGTTCCCACATTTCAGATAAGAACAAATAAGGTAATGCTTTAGGGTGTGATTTCCACATAATTTTTTGTTTTTTTGTTTAAAAAAAGCCCCGATTACTTCGGGGCTTGAAAGATATAAAAAATATTTTTAATTAATTAACTAAAGACCATTCATCATTTTCTTTAAACGAGGAGAGATTATGGCTAAGATAACAGCCGCAATACCACAAAGGATAACGAAAACCATAAAAAACTCATATAAATTATGGATTTCAAATCCAGCAAATGAAGTATGAGATAAAGGCAATTGCTCTTTTTCAAATAAAGCAATTTGTTCTGGATTCAATGTTATTTTTTTGTCTAATACATCTTGAAGGTTGATTCCTAATTTTTCTGCTTTTTGGAATTTATCACCCGTTGCAGGAATAATTGCTCCTAATGAACCTGCTAAAGCATATCCAGCAGCATTAGAAATAAAGAAAACTCCGTATAATAATGACGCAAAACGCTTAGGTGCTAATTTACCTACTAAAGATAATCCAATTGGAGATAAACAAAGTTCACCCATAGTTTGGATTAAATATAAAAGCATTAACCATTTAATAGCTAATAAACCTGAGTTTCCTAAATCTTTTACATTGTGAGCAATGATGAAATAACTTAAAGCAATTAAAGCTAAACCAATAGCTTGTTTCATTGGAGAAACTGGTTCTCTGTCTTTTGCTCTTAATTTATCCCATAATAAACTGAATGGTAATGCTAAAGCTACAACGAATAAACCGTTGAAAATTTGCACCATTGAAGGAGGCATGTTCCATCCAAAAATATGTCTGTCTGTTTGGTTGTCAGCAATAAATGTTAACGATGAACCCGCTTGTTCAAAAGCAGCCCAGAAAAAGATAATAAAGAAAGATACAATGTAAATTACCCAAATTCTTTGTCTTTCTATTTTACTTTCAGCAGAACTCATAATTAAAAATGCCAAAGAAATACCAGCTGAATAAATGAAAGGATAAATAATTCCTTTGATTAATTGTCCCATTTCTACAGAAGTAACACCGAATTCACCAACAAGTAAAAATCTAAATACGAAGAATAAAGCAACAAATAATCCAATTGCAATTCCAATTGATTTTCCTGTAAATGTTGCAGTTTGCGTTTCTCCATCTTCAAAATCATCATTTGTACTGTCTTTAGGAGAACCTCCAATTGGTCTACCTTCTGGTGTAACTACATATTTATTTTTAAGAATAAAGAATGTTATTGTTCCAATTATCATGGCAATAGATGCTGCTAAGAAACCCCATTTGAAAGCGAAAATATCTCTTACACCATCTGCATCTTTAACATCTCCTAAATAAGGACAAATAAATTGACCTAAAAAGGCACCAATGTTAATTCCCATATAGAAAATAGTGAAAGCAGAATCTAGTTTGCTTTTTTCTTGTTTTGGATACAAACTTCCAACCATTGAAGAAATATTCGGTTTAAAGAATCCATTTCCAAAGATTATTATGAATAATGCAATCCACATGAATAGTTTTGCGCCGCCTAAATTAGTAGAAAATGTAGAAGCACTTAAGAATAACAAGAACTGACCAATTGCCATTAAAGTTCCTCCAACCAAAATACAATTTCTGTTTCCTAGATATCTATCTGCGATAAAACCTCCTAAAAGTGGTGTTAAATAACATAAAGCTAAAAAACCACCGTAAATAATTGCTGCATCTGCTTCTTTTATTAATAGAGAATTTACCATGAATAATGTAAGTAACGCTCGCATTCCGTAGAAATTGAAACGCTCCCACATTTCCGTTCCAAATAATACCCAAAGTCCTTTTGGATGTCCTTGTTTAACTGTTTCGCTCATATTGAATTTATTTATTTGTAATTAGGTTAGTTTATAGTTTTTCTAAGATGAAATTAGTCATTTTTGTGTACAATTGTAAACGTGTTTTTCCGCCAAAAATTCCGTGATTTTTGTCTGGATAAATAGCCCAATCAAATTGTTTGTTGGCTTGTACTAAAGCTTCTACCATTTTCATCGTATTTTGTACGTGCACATTATCATCTGCTGATCCGTGAATTAATAAAAAGTTTCCTTTTAATTTATTTACATGTGTAATAGGCGAGTTATTATCGTAACCACTTGCGTTTTCTTGTGGTGTTTGCATGTATCTTTCGGTGTAAATACTGTCATAATATCTCCAAGAAGTTACTGGAGCAACAGCAATAGCCGTTTTGAAAGTGTCTGCTCCTTGGAAAATACAGTTTGATGCCATAAATCCTCCATATGACCATCCGAAAATTCCAATTCTTGTTTTATCAACATAAGCGTAATTTCCAAATACTTTGGCTGCATCAATTTGATCTTCTACTTCGTATTTTCCTAATTCTTTTTGTGTACATTTTTTAAACTCTGCACCTTTAAAACCAGTTCCTCTTCCGTCCACACAAGCTACAATATAACCTTTTTGAGCCAACATCATAAACCAATAATCATCCGTTCCGTTCCAAGCATTATCGACTTGTTGTGAGCCTGGACCAGAATATTGGAACATAAATACTGGATATTTTTTCGTGGCATCAAAATCTTTTGGTTTAATCATCCAAGTGTTTAAAACATGACCTTTTTCTGTAGTAATTGTTGAGAATTCTTTTGGAGCAACATTGTATTTCGCTAATTTTTCTTCAACCAATTCGTTAGATTGGATTTTCTTTAATTCTTTTGAAGTTTTTGAATCGTTTAAAGAATAGTATGGTGCTGAAGTTGCGCTAGAATGCGTATTAATAAAATATTGGAAGTTCGGGCTAAAAGTAGCGTTGTTCGTTCCTGTTTTTAATGATAATCTTTTTTTAGATTTTCCGTCAATTGAAATCGAATAAACATCTCGGTTAATAGAACCGTTTTCGACTGATTGGTAATAAACTGTTTTGTTTTTTTCGTCGAAACCATAATAAGAAGTTACTTCCCATTTTCCTTTCGTAACCTGGTTTTTAAGTTTTCCAGATTTGTCATAATAATAGATGTGATTGAAACCGTCTTTTTCTGATGTCCAAATAAAACTATTGTCTTTTAAGAAGGTTAAATTGTCTGTAACATCAACGTATGCTTTATCTTTTTCGTTTAAAACGACTTTTTTGGCACCTGAATTTCCATCTACAAATAACAAATCTAAATTATCTTGGTGGCGGTTTAAAATTTGTGCGCTCAATATATTAGTATCATTCGTCCATTTTAATCTAGCGATATAAAAATCGTTATAATTGCTTAAATCAATTTTTTGCGTTTTGGAAGCAGTTACATCGTAAATATGTAGCGAAACATCTGCGTTTTTTTCACCTGCTTTTGGATATTTGAAAACCGATTGTGTTGGATATAAACCTTGATTATATATGTCCATAGAAAATTCCGGAACGTTAGTCTCATCAAAGCGAATGAAACCTATTTTTGTCCCGTTAGCATTCCAATCGAAAGCGCGAACAAAAGCAAATTCTTCTTCGTAAACCCAGTCGGTGATACCGTTAATTACTGAGTTTTTCTTTCCATCAGTCGTAATTTGAGTTTCTTTATTTGAAAGTAAATCAAACACATATAAATTATTTTCAAAAGCATAAGCTACTTTGTTTCCATCAGGTGAAAACGTAGGTTCTTGAATGGCTTTTTCTGTAAATTTCGCTAATTTTTTTGAAGCGATATCGTACACAAAATAAGTAGCAGTAAACGAATGTCTGAAAATTTGATTCGAATTCGTTGCGATTAAAATCTTTTTTTCCGCTTTATCGAACGTGTAACTGTCAATAGATTCTAGTTCTTTGTGGTTTTTTGTGTCGATTAATGTGGAAACCTTGTTTAAGGTTGCATAATCAAACAAATCAATTTGTGTAGTCTTAGTATTTCTGTCGAAATTTAGCACTGTGTATTGATTGGTATTCTTCATGGCGTTTAATTCGTCCATGCCTTTTGTTCTGAATGCTCCGCCCCAAATTTCCTCTAAAGTTAATTTTTGTTGAGCAACAACTGACACTGAAGTTGTTACCAAAAGCAATAGTAATTGTATAGATTTTTTCATGTAAATAATTTGTAAAAAACCCCCAATTTTAGTGAAAATTTACGACATATCCATAAAAAAAACTGACATTTTGAATTTTAACATTTTTTTTATATATTTATCAGTTCAACTTTAACAGTTTTGGATGCCCAAACTAAATAAACATATTCTCTTAATCATTTTTCTTGTCCTTGCTCAATTTGCTGTTGCGCAACAATTTAAATTTGATGTAATTAACCACGAAAAAGGTTTATCTTCTTCAAAAATTAATAAACTTTACAAAGACAGTAGAGGTTTATTGTGGATTTGTGGTGATGGAGCAGGTTTGTTTAGTTATAATGGCTATGAGTTTAAAAATTACAATAAAGTAAATCAGCACGAAAATTTATTTGTTAATGATATTATCGAAAACGAGAAAAAACAACTCGTTTTGTCTTCAAGATATTTAGGAATTCTTTTTTTTGAAGGAAATAAGTTTATCAAACTCACTAAATTAGTTGATAAAAATAACACGCCACATTCAGCTGTTTCGAAGTTTACAAAAACTAAAAAAGGGATTTATGGTTTTAGTACATTAAACATTTATTATATAAATGATGAAAATGAAGTATCTAACATCAAAAACTTAAAAAAACTTTCTATTTCCGAAATAACTTCTGCAGAAACTATTAATGAAGAGTTAATTCTGTTAGGAACAGATAAAGGCTTGTTTGCTTATAATTTTAAAAACAATACCATTAATAAAATCAGTAATTTTAGGAATGAAGTTACTATTTGTAAAGGAATTAAAAAGGATGTTTTAGTTGCAGATTTATCAGGAAATATATTTGAAACTACCTACAATAAAACTAGTTTAGATAAAAATAAATTACTCGTAAAAATAAAATCTAAAAGCGGTGGTACTTTTGGGATTACAAATATCTTGCAAAATTCTAACGGGAATATTTGGTTTACTGGGACTAAAGAAACCGGAATTGGTATTTTATATGACAAGAAAAACTACACTATTTTAGATAGTAAAAATGGTGTGCCGGAATCTGAATATTTATCCATTTTGTCTGATAACGGCATTATTAATATTGGAACGGATTATCTTGGTTTTTTTCAGTTTGGAAAACAAAGTTTTATTAAATACAACGCCACACCTGAGTTAGGCACACCCTATATTTTTAATATTTTAGATGTAAAAGAAAAATTATACGTTGTAGTTGCAAAAAAAGGAATTTTAGAATTTGATAATACCGATTTTAATAATTTGAAATTCATTAAAACGATCCCTTTTTCTGGTAGAGTTAGTGAATTGTATAAAAACATAAATAATAAATTTTTAGCAGCTACTTCTAATGGTTTACTTGAATATGATGGCGTAAAATTTAATGCCAAATTCAAAAATCCTTGTACGAGTGTTTTTCAAGATCCATTAGGAGGAAAATATTTTGTGGGTACACCAGGAAACGGAGTGTTCGTTTTAGATGAAGATTTTAAAGTTATTGATAATTACATAAATAAAAATCTAAATATTACTTATGTTCATTCGATTCAGCAATACAAACAAAATCTGTATTTAGTATCTACCAATATTGGAGTAATTTTATTTGAATATAAAAACAGAAAACTCAATTTTAAGAAAACCATTGCGAAAGGAATTACTTTTTTAAAATGCAAAGATCAATACGGTACTTTTTGGTATGCTACAGAAAACTCAATTACTTCAATTAATAAAAATTTAGCCGTAAAAAAGTTCACAACTTCAAACGGGTTGTCTTCTACCTTAATTTACTCCTTAAATACACACAAACAATATCTTTATGTTGGGTCAAATAAAGGAATTGATAAAATTGAGATTACAGAAAATGGCGGAATTAATAAAATTGAATCACTAAATATTTTTAACGGATTTGATGGTTTAGAAACTAATTTTAATTCGGGTCATGTTGATAAATATGGCAATGTGTATTTTGGTACTGTAAAAGGATTATACAAATACATTACTTACGTTTATCCGAAAACAACTCCAAAAAATACTTTAAAAATTACCTCATTATCTATTTTCAACGATGAGTTTGTTTCCGATAATTTATGGTTTAATGTTCCAGAAAAAAACCACCAATTTGAAAGCAATCAAAATTTCTTGACTTTTAAATTAGGCCATTCTACAAGTGAAATTAATAAAAAAATATATTATTCGTATAAATTAGAAAATTACAATAAACAATGGAGCAAACCGCAATCTAGTAATGAAATTTCATTTAGTAATTTATCGTCTGGTTATTATATTTTAAAAATCAGAGAAGTAGATGAGTTTTCAAATAACACAGGTGTTATTACCACTTATCCATTTTCTATAAAAGAACCTTTTTATGGTTCTTGGTGGTTTTTTTCCATTTTAGCTTTAATTTTTGGTGGAATTTTAAATTTTACCTTCCAAAAATCTTTAAAATTCAATAAAGAATATGTCAAATCTCTTTCAGATAATAACTTTATAGAATACAAAAGAAACTATTTGTTATACTTTGGGATTATAGTTCTAGTAACAGGTGTGTTTTATATTTATTTGAAAATAATAAATGAAAACCAACTTATCACGCGCATAATTTTTGGATCTTCTTGTTTGTTGCTTTATTTTTTATCGACATATAACCTCGTATTAAAAAATCTAAAATATATATTCATTTCGTATTTCGTTTTGTTAGTGGCTATTTGTTTTCAAAATTTAATGCTAAATACAATTCCATTATATGTAACAGCAGAATTCTTATTAATCCTGTTTTTTGCCTACAATGTATTTGATAAATTTAAAACGTATATTGTTTTTTCGGCACTAATTTTAATAGCATTACTAATCTTGTTTTTAAATATAAAAGCAAATAGAGAAGTCTATTTTGTTTTAATTATTGCGAATGTTATCATCTTAATTATTAATTTTTCAAGACGTTCTTATTTGTTAAATGCCAATGATAAGTTAATTTTTACCAATAATATTATCAATCAATCTAACAGTATCACCTTAGCTTGTGATAATTTAGGTAACGTAAAATTCTGTAGTGATTCCATTACTAAAATATTAGGTTATACACCAGAAGAAGTGCTTAACAAACAATTTTGGCGTTTAACTGGCGACGAAGATTTTAAAGAAGTAGATTACAATGATATTTTTAAACCGAACTCCATTTTTGTTAGAAAAGTAAAAACAAAATCTGGCGATACAAAATACATCCAATGGAGTGATGCCAAATATGACGATAATCTTTTTATTGCTTCTGGTTATGATATTACTGAAAAAATCGTGGTGGAAAAACAATATCAGAACTTGGTACAATTTGCTTCTGATATTATTTATGAGATTGATAAATACGGAAATTTCACATTTGTAAACCCATTCGGATTAAAAACGCTGGGTTGTACAAATGAAGAAATTATTGGTACACATTTCGCCGATTTAATATTAGAAGAAGACAGACAAAGAGTTATTGATTTTTATAGCAATATCTCTGATGACCAAACCGAATTTGATATTTTAGATTTCCCTATTCGAAATTTGAAAAACGAAATATTTTGGTTTTCACAAAAAGTAAGTATCAAAAAAACAGAAAGCGATAAAGTTTTTGGTTTTTCTGCTATTGTAAGAGATGTGACCAAAATAAAGGAAATTGAAAAACTAGAAAATATTCGAAAATTAAAACTTGAAAACTTCAACAAAACCTTAAATGTATTAAGTACCAAAAATTTCTCAGATGAAGCTTCAATAGATTTAATTATTACGGAAATTTTCAAAGAAACATATAAAAGTATTCGAGTAGATTCACTAAGTTATTGGGAAAATTATTCAGACAAAATTGTATTGAAATGTATTTTAGATAATGACGATATTACACCGCGTCATGAATTTACTATTTACAAAAAAGACTCAGCAGAATATTTTGATGCTTTTTCTGATCAAAATTATGTAGAAATTAATTCCTTAGAAAAATTCCCGCAAGAATCATTTTTTATTAAAGAATATGCCAATAAATTTAATATAAAATCACTTTTAGATTTTCCAATTTATTTACAAGGAGAATTGCAAGGTGTGGTTTGTTTTGAAACGACTACCACAGATTATGAATGGGATGATGATGAGATAAATTTTGCCAGAACGATTTCTGATATTATTGCTATTTCTATAGAGTCTTACAACAGAAAAGCACTTGAAAAACAAGCCATTTACAAAAGTGAAATTTTACTTGAAATTACCAAGTTTACGGAACAATTATTAGCAAGTAATGATATTTTACAAGTGTTTAAAAACGCCAATAATTTTATTGGGGAAGTCATAAAAGCCGACCGTTTTTATTATTATGAAAATGACGAAAATAACTTGTTAAGTCACAAATTTGAATGGAGAGTTGAAAACAATGCTTTTGAAGTTAACGATCCACTTTATCAAAATGTACCACATAGTTTTTATCCTGAATTTATCGATACTATTTTAGCGAATAAACCTTTCAAAGCACTGATTTCTAAGATTGAAAATAAAGGAGAAATGGGAGTTATGTATAACTTTCTGAAAGAAAACGGAATCAAATCTAAATTAATCATCCCAATTTTTAAAGATGACTCGCTAATCGGTTTAATTGGTTTCGATGATAAAAAAGTAGAAAGAGAATGGACCGATGAAGAAGTAAATACGCTTCAAATTTTAGCCAACAATATTTCTTCGACATTAATTAAAATTAAAAATGAAAAAATTCTAAAAGAAAGTGAAGAGAAATTTAAACTTTTAGCCAATAATATTCCTGCAACCGTTTATTTAATTAAAGAAGATGACAAAAGAAATATCATTTTCATTAATGATGAAATTGAAGTTTTAACAGGATATAATAAACTAGAAATACTAAATACCGATTTTCATATTTATAATCTGTATCATCCAGAAGATAAAAAAAATGCCATAAAAATTATTCAACAAGCCTTAAAAGAGAAAAAACCATACAAAGTAACGTGTAGAATTATCAGAAAAGACGGTAAAATTGTTTGGGTAGAAGAATATGGTGAAGGTATTTTGAAAGATGGAAAAGTTGAGTATTTAGAAGGGGTTTTAATTGATATTACAGAAAGAAAACAAGCCGAAAAAGCGGTAATAGCCAAAGAATTAGCAGAATCTTCAAACAAATCGAAATCGGAGTTTTTAGCGAACATGAGTCATGAAATTCGTACGCCTTTAAACGGAATTATCGGATTTAGTCAGTTGTTGCTAAATACCGATATTGATTTGCTACAAAAAGAATATTTACTTACGGTTAACCAATCAGCAGAATCACTTTTAGATATTGTAAACGACATTTTAGATATATCAAAAATTGAAGCTGGAAAACTAGTTTTAGATTTAAAGAAAACGAAATTATATCCAATGGTTTACCAAGCTATCGACTTAATCAAGTTTAATGCGAATGTGAAAAACCTAGAAATAATTGTTGACATTAAAAATAATGTGCCGTGTGATGTTGTAGTCGATGATATTAGAATCAAACAAATTTTAATAAATTTATTAAGCAATGCCGTTAAGTTTACTCACGAAGGGCAAATTGAATTAATCATTTCTAACCAAGGTTCAAAAGGCAATAAAACAATTTTAAAATTTGAAGTTATCGATACCGGAATCGGAATTAAAAATGAAAATAAATCTAAAATTTTAGATGCCTTTTCTCAAGAAGATTCTTCTACAACTAGAAATTATGGCGGAACTGGATTAGGACTTTCTATTACGAACAGGTTACTGAGTTTAATGGGTTCAAAATTGGTCATCGAAAGTGAAATTGGTAAAGGCAGTAATTTTAATTTCGAGATAGTCATAGATGCGAAATTCTGTAAAACACATAATAAGCTTCAAAACAAAATTATTGAAAATGCTTTAGTTATTGATAGTAACGAAAAAGCAGGAACTATTTTAAACGATTTATTAAATGTGTATGGTATAAACAGTGATTATCATAATAAATTTAAAGAGATTTATTTAAACGAAAATGACGCCCTATTTGTAGATTATCATTCGTTGTCTGAAACACAATGGCAACAAATTTTACTAGCACAAAAAACAGATAATTTC
>JAUMDQ010000104.1:0-4670 GCA_032121715.1 Flavobacterium sp. | reverse complement strand
TATTCCATTAGGAAAAGTAGTCGATGTCGTTTCTAAAATGAATACAGGTGGAAAGTACGATTCTAAAGCTTTCAAAAAATCAGTAGGTTTAAATGGAGTTGGTACGAAAGCTGTAAATGCTTTGTCCAATTATTTCCGTGTAGAATCTGTTCGTGATAACCAACAAAAAGCAGCCGAATTTTCTGCAGGTAATTTAACGCTTGAAGAAGATGTAATAGAATCAACAAAACGCAAAGGAACAAAAGTTTCTTTCGTAGCGGATGAAGCTATTTTTAAAAATTATAAGTATCGAAACGAGTACATTGTAAAAATGCTTAAAAATTATTGTTACCTAAATACAGGTTTAACAATATACTACAATGGCGAAAAATATTTTTCAGATAATGGTTTAAAAGATTTATTAGAAGAAACCATTGCAGAAGAAGATATGGTGTATCCAATTATTCATCTTTTAGGAGATGATATTGAAGTGGCCATTACACATAGTAAATCACAATATTCAGAAGAATACTATTCGTTCGTAAACGGACAAAACACGACGCAGGGTGGAACGCATTTAGGTGCTTTTCGTGAAGCTTTGGTGAAAACCATAAAAGAGTTTTACAACAAACCTTTTGAAGCATCAGACATTCGTAAATCGATTGTTTCGGCAATTGTGGTTCGTGTAGAAGAACCAGTTTTCGAAAGTCAGACCAAAACTAAGTTGGGTTCTACGGATATGGGACCAAATGCGCCGTCGGTTCGTACGTTTGTAAACGATTTTATCAAAACTAAGTTAGATAACTTCTTACATAAAAATCCAGAAGTTGCCGATTTGTTATTACGTAAGATTCTACAAGCAGAACGCGAGCGTAAAGAATTATCTGGAATTAGAAAATTAGCAAAAGATAGAGCCAAGAAAGCAAATCTTCACAATAAGAAATTACGCGATTGTCGAGTACATTTAACCGATGCGAAAAACCCAAGAAGTTTAGAAAGTACGCTTTTTATTACCGAGGGAGATTCGGCTTCTGGTTCAATTACTAAAAGTCGTGATGTAAATACACAAGCCGTTTTCAGTTTACGTGGTAAGCCGCTAAACTCGTACGGAATGACCAAGAAAATTGTGTACGAAAACGAAGAATTCAATTTATTGCAAGCGGCATTGAATATTGAAGAAAGCATGGAAGATTTACGATACAACAATATCGTAATTGCTACCGATGCCGATGTCGATGGAATGCACATTCGTTTGTTGTTAATTACGTTCTTCTTGCAGTTTTTCCCTGAGATGATTAAAGAAGGGCATTTGTATATTTTACAAACGCCACTTTTCAGAATTCGAAATAAAAGAGAAACCATTTATTGTTATTCGGAAGAAGAACGAAAAGCAGCCATGGAAAAATTAAAACCCAAACCAGAAATTACCCGATTTAAAGGATTAGGAGAGATTTCACCAGATGAGTTTAAAAATTTCATTGGAGAAAGTATCCGACTTGATCCTGTGATGTTAGATAAAGCTACATCTATCGAAAAATTATTAGAATTCTATATGGGTAAAAACACACCCGACCGTCAAGAGTTTATCATAAACAACTTGAAGGTAGAATTAGATGTAGTGGAAGAGGAAGTTTAGAAGAAATAAAACATACTGAAACTCTGTAATGAATTCAGAGAAAATAAATTCAGCATAAATGAAAGACGAAGAAGAAAACATAAATCCAGAAGAAGAAAATACGGATCATACTGAAAATACGAATTCGGAAGATAATTCTATTGATGACAATCAAGAAGATGAGAGCTCTGAAGAAATTATTGAAGTAGAAGCCAAACACTTCGAAGGACAACATTTTTA
The DNA here is from genome assembly GCA_032121715.1 of Flavobacterium sp. Taxonomy (GTDB): domain Bacteria; phylum Bacteroidota; class Bacteroidia; order Flavobacteriales; family Flavobacteriaceae; genus Flavobacterium. The sequence continues at coordinate 2,836 of JAUMDQ010000104.1, read as the reverse complement.
CGAAAACGACGAAAATCCAGAAGATACCATTACCAAAGTAACAGGAATGTACAAAGATTGGTTTTTGGACTACGCTTCGTATGTAATTTTAGAGCGTGCCGTTCCTGCTATTGAAGATGGTTTTAAACCTGTTCAACGTCGTATTATGCACTCGTTAAAAGAGTTGGATGATGGTCGTTACAATAAAGTTGCCAATGTAGTTGGACACACGATGCAGTATCATCCTCACGGAGATGCGAGTATTGGTGATGCTATGGTGCAAATCGGGCAACGTGAATTACTTATCGATTGTCAAGGGAACTGGGGAAATATTCTAACAGGTGATAGCGCCGCAGCTTCTCGTTACATTGAAGCGCGTTTGTCAAAATTTGCTTTGGAAGTATTGTATTCTCCAAAAATTACAGATTGGGGCGTTTCTTACGATGGTCGTAGAGCCGAACCAAACAATTTACCAGTAAAATTTCCATTATTATTAGCTTCAGGGGCAGAAGGAATTGCGGTTGGATTGTCAACTAAAGTCTTGCCTCACAATTTCAATGAATTAATTGACGCTTCTATAAAAATATTAAAAGGAAAACCATTTACCATTTATCCCGATTTTCAAACGGCTGGTATTGCTGACGTTTCGAATTATAACGACGGAATGCGTGGAGGTAGAGTGCGTGTGCGAGCTAAAATTTCGCAACTTGACAAGCAAACGTTAGTCATTACTCAAATTCCGTTTTCAACCAATACGTCAACATTGATTGATAGTATATTAAAAGCCAATGAAAAAGGTAAAATAAAAATTAAAAAGATTGAAGACAATACGGCTGCTGAGGTAGAAATATTAATTCATCTTTTCCCTGGTGTTTCGCCAGATAAATCTATAGATGCGTTGTATGCTTTCACAGCTTGTGAAACTTCTGTAGCGCCTTTAGGTTGTGTAATTGAAGACAATAAACCACTATTTGTGGGTGTTTCTCATATGTTGAAAATTTCGACAGAAAGAACAGTTGTTTTACTTCGAAAAGAATTAGAAATTCAGCTAGAAGAGTTAAAAACAAAATGGCATTTTTCTACTTTAGAGAAAATCTTCATTCGTGAAGAAATGTATATCGATTTCAAATTGTATTCGGACAGAGAAACGCTTTATGAGTATTTATATAAGCAATTTGAACCATTCAAAAAGTCATTTGTTCGAGATATTGTAGATGAAGATTTACAGAAATTAACGCAAATTCCAATGATTCGTATTACACGTTTTGACTCGGATAAAGCGGACGATTTTATTTCGAAATTAGAAGACGAAATGAAAGAAGTGCAACATCATTTAGACAACCTAATTGATTTTGCGATTGACTATTTCGCCAAACTAAAAGAAAAATACGGAAAAGGAAGAGAACGTCAAACCGAATTAAGAAGTTTCGATACGATTGAAGCTACGAAAGTGGTTTTACGTAACACAAAATTATATGTAAACAAAGAAGAAGGTTTCTTTGGAACTGGTTTAAAGAAAGACGAATACGTTGCCGATTGTTCAGATATCGACGATGTAATTGTTTTCCTTAGAGATGGAAGAATGATGATTGCGAAAGTAGACGATAAAAAGTTCGTAGGCAAAGACATTATTCATATTGCAGTTTTCGATAAAAACGACAAACGTACCATTTACAACATGATATACCGCGATGGTAAAAATGGTTCTACGTTCATTAAACGTTTCAATGTTTCTGGTGTAACTCGTGATAAATTTTACGATTTAACGCAAGAAAAACCAGGTTCGCAAGTACTTTATTTCTCTGCGAATCCAAATGGAGAAGCTGAGGTTGTGACGATTTTATTACGCCAAGTTGGAAGTATCAAGAAACTGAAATGGGATCAAGATTTTTCAGATATTGCGATTAAAGGTCGTGCAAGTAAAGGAAATACAGTTTCTAAATATCCAATTAAGAAAATTGAATTAAAAGAAAAAGGTATTTCTACACTTCGACCAAGAAAAATTTGGTTCGATGAAACGGTGCATCGTTTAAATGTTGATGGAAGAGGTGAGTTGTTAGGTGAATTTAAACCAAACGATAGATTGCTTATCGCGAATCAATCCGGAAAAATAAAAACTATTATTCCAGAATTGACGACACATTTCGACGAAGACATGATTGTAATGGAAAAATGGAATCCGAAAAAACCGATTTCCGCTATTTATTACGATGGTGAAAAAGATCGCTATTTTGTGAAACGTTTCTTAATTGAAAATGAAAATAAAGAAGAAATTTTCATCACAGAACACGATAAATCACAATTAGAAATTATATCAACAGATTGGTTGCCAATGGCTGAGGTGGTTTATGCTAAAGTAAAAGGTGTACAAAAAGACAATCAAATTGTAAATTTAGATGAGTTTATTGCGGTCAAAGGAATCAAAGCTTTAGGAAACCAATTAACAACAGATAAGATTAAGCAAATCAATATGTTAGATTCGTTGCCTTACGAAGAAATTTTAGATGAACCAGAAATTGCAACTTCAGACGAAAATGAAGCAAAAGACATTCAAGATTTCAACATAGAACTAGACGATGACGGACAAATCACATTGAGTTTGGAGTAATTAGAAAGTATATAAAACAAAAAAGTCCCGATTTTCGGGACTTTTTTTATAACTTAACTATTTTAAAATTGAGAGATGTATCTAACCAATTTATTTTTACGAAATAGATTCCTGATTCAAAACCTGATAAATCTATATTGGATGCGTTTTCATTTGTAACTCTCAGTACTTTTCCTGTCAAATCTAAAATTTCAATGCTTTGATAGTTTGAGTGTTGAGTTGTAATAGTTAAATAATTTTGTACTGGAT
>JAUMDQ010000103.1:0-3652 GCA_032121715.1 Flavobacterium sp. | reverse complement strand
CTTGAAAATTTCTCAATTTCATCAAACAAACGGCAATAGCATCACCTAAAACTAATTGAGCCGTTGTGCTATTTGTTGGTGCTAAACCAAGCGGACAAGATTCTTCATCAATATGAGCATGTAAAACTAAATCAGAAGAAGTGGCTAAAAAAGATGTTGGATTAGCGGTCATTCCGATTAATGTCGTGCCAAAGTTTTTAATAATCGGTGCTAAAACTTTAATTTCTGGACTGTTTCCGCTTTTAGAAATACAAAGTACCAAATCGCCATTTTGAATCATACCTAAATCGCCGTGAATCGCTTCTGCTGCGTGTAAAAATATCGAGGGTGTTCCTGTAGAGTTTAAAGTTGCGACAATTTTTTGTGCGATTATGGCACTTTTTCCAATTCCAGTTACGACTAATCTTCCTTTCGATTCGAAAATAAGTTGTACGGTTTTGGCAAAATCATCCGTAAGATAATTTGTAAGTTTTTGGATACTTTCGCTTTGTGAAAGTATAGATTGCTTTGCGTTTTCTAGGATAGTTTGTGTTGTATTCAAAATTAAATGAATTATATTTTTGTTTTTAAAGAATAGTTGTATCTTTATAATTGCAAATTTAGACAAAATTCAAATAATAATTGTCTAAAATTATTTGTTTATAAGTTCAACCCATTTTTTATGACGGAACAAAATATAGATTTATACAAAGAATTAAAAAAATACTTTGGATTTTCTCAATTTAAAGGATTACAAGAAAAAGTAGTTACAAGTATTATATCTGGTAATAACACGTTTGTTATTATGCCAACTGGTGGTGGTAAATCTTTATGTTACCAATTGCCTGCTTTGGTATTGGAAGGAACTGCAATTGTAGTTTCTCCTCTTATTGCGTTAATGAAAAATCAAGTGGATGCTATTAGAAGTATGGGCTCAGACGTTGGTGTGGCGCATGTTTTAAATTCTTCACTAAACAAAACAGAAGTCAATCAGGTTAAAGCAGATATTTTATCGGGAAAAACCAAAATGCTTTATGTTGCTCCAGAATCTTTAACAAAAGAAGATTATATTCAGTTTTTAAAATCAGTCAAAATTTCTTTTGTAGCGATTGATGAAGCACACTGTATTTCCGAATGGGGTCACGATTTTCGACCAGAATACAGAAACTTAAGAAGCATTATCAAACAATTAGGCGATGTGCCAATTATTGGACTTACTGCAACGGCAACTCCAAAAGTGCAAGAAGATATCTTGAAAAACTTAGATATGCCGAATGCCAATACGTTTAAAGCTTCCTTCAATAGACCAAATTTATATTACGAAATACGTCCGAAAACGAAAAATGTTCAAGGCGATTTAATACGATTTATTAAGCAACACAAAGGAAAATCTGGTGTGATTTATTGCTTAAGTCGAAAAAAAGTAGAAGAAATTGCACAAGTTTTACAAGTAAACGGAATTTCAGCCGTTCCTTATCACGCCGGCTTAGATGCGAAAACTCGTGCCAAACATCAAGACATGTTTCTTATGGAAGATGTAGATGTGGTGGTAGCAACTATTGCTTTCGGGATGGGAATTGACAAACCAGACGTTCGTTTTGTAATTCATCACGATATTCCAAAATCTCTTGAAAGTTATTATCAAGAAACGGGTAGAGCCGGTAGAGATGATGGGGAAGGAATTTGTTTGGCTTATTATTCTTATAAAGACATAGAAAAGTTAGAAAAATTCATGTCCGGCAAACCAATTGCTGAGCAGGAAATTGGATATGCTTTATTGCAAGAAGTGGTGGCTTACGCCGAAACGTCTATGTCGAGAAGAAAGTATTTACTACATTATTTCGGAGAAGAATTTGACGAAGTAAATGGCGATGGCGCTGATATGGATGATAATGTTAGAAATCCGAAGAAAAAAACAGAAGCACAAGATCAAATTGTTACTTTGTTAGAAGTCATTAACGATACTAAGCAATTATTCAAACCTAAAGAAGTTATTTTGGCTTTAGTAGGTAAAATTAATGCCATAATTAAAGCACAAAAAATAGATACACTTAAAACTTTCGGAAGTGGAAAAGACCACGATGAAAAATATTGGATGGCCTTAATCCGTCAGGTTTTAGTAGCTGGCTTAATCTCAAAAGATATTGAAAGTTACGGTGTATTAAAAGTAACTCAAGCTGGAAACGATTTTATAAAAAAACCATATTCATTTATGGTGGCTGAAGATCATGAGTTTAGCGAAGAAGAAGATGAAAACATTATCGCAGCTGCAAAAGCAACAGGTACAGCAGATGAAGCTTTAATGGCGATGTTGAAAGATTTACGTAAAAAAGAAGCTAAAAAACATAATGTGCCACCGTTTGTAGTTTTCCAAGATCCATCTTTGGAAGATATGGCTTTGAAATATCCAATTTCTATCGATGAATTAAGTAATGTTCACGGAGTTGGAGAAGGTAAAGCGAAAAAATTTGGAAAACCATTTATCGAATTAATTTCGAGATATGTAGAGGATAATGACATCATTCGTCCAGATGATTTAGTTGTAAAATCTACTGGCGCGAATTCGGCAAATAAATTATACATCATTCAAAATATTGATAGAAAATTAGCTTTAGACGATATTGCCTCAGCAAAAGGATTAAAGTTCGACGATTTATTAAAAGAAATGGAACAAATCGTGTTTTCTGGAACAAAGTTGAATATTAAATATTGGATTGACGATATTTTAGACGAAGATCAACAAGAAGAAATTCATGAATATTTCATGGAATCTGAATCTGATAGCATTGAAAAAGCTTTAAAAGAGTTTGATGGCGATTACGATACCGAAGAACTTCGATTAATGAGAATTAAGTTTATAAGTGAAGTAGCGAATTAAATATAAATTCCAAATTCTAATGTAGAATTTGGAATTTTTTTATTCTGATTTTTCTTCAAAAACTTCCCCGCGATGTGGGCGCAAAGCATCTCTAAACGTAATCATGTCGGCTTCTTCCACAACTAAAAAAGCTATGGCATACATTTCGTTTAAAATTTCAAAACCCGTAATTCTTAGCGAATAATTTTCTTTTTCTAAAAATTCTTTCAAATGAATTTCATGATGTTCCGCCGTTTTCGCAGAAGCTTGCCCACGAAAATCCCAAATTAGTTTTATTTGTCTCATCGGGCAAAGTTACAAATGATTTAAGCTCTTTTCAAATCCATTATAAAATTTGTACTTTTGCATTACATTTTAAGACAAAAAATTAATGCCACGCGAACTACTTATTCAAGTTTCTCCAGAAATGGCGAATAACGAAGAAATGTTATACCAACACGTTTCTAAATTAGTACATACTTCTGTTGCTGATTTACAAAAAATTGTGGTGGTAAAACGTTCTATTGACGCCCGCCAAAAAGCCATAAAATTCAATTTAAAATTAAATATTTATTTTAAAGATGAGGTTTTTACCGAATCTAAAATTGAATTGCCTAATTATCCAAACGTAACAAATAAACAAGAAGTTATTGTTGTTGGCGCTGGTCCTGCCGGATTATTCGCTGCTTTACAATTAATCGAATTAGGTTTAAAACCAATAGTTTTAGAACGTGGTAAAGACGTTCGTGGCAGAAGAAGAGATTTAAAAGCCATAAATGTTGACGGAATTGTAAATCCAGATTCCAATTATTGTTT
>JAUMDQ010000102.1:0-5196 GCA_032121715.1 Flavobacterium sp. | reverse complement strand
GAAGATTTACTGGCCGATAAATCAGATAGTATAAGAAGCTTTTATAAGTTGTTCGAAAACCATGAAATTTGGGTTGACAGAGAAAATCGAGAAGATTTAATTTCTCAAATTGAAAAAGCTAAAAACTAAGGTTTAAATCCGGAAGACTATAATATCAATAAAATTTTTCGTTTAGAATTAAGAATGGATTCTTTACAAGTAGAAGAAAAACTTGCCTACGATATTTTATTAACTCAAACCTACGAAAAACTTTGTAATCATTATTACAGAGGGAAATTAAATCCCGATGTAGTATATGAAAATTGGGATTTATTCGATAAAAAACTTTCTGTTGCAAAATTGTTGAAAGATGCTATCGAAACCAAAAAAATTGCGGCTTCCATCAAAAATTTATTACCCAATCATCCTGTATATTTATCATTAAGGCAAGCTTTAGTTGAAGTAGATAAATTACCAAATAGTAAGTTTGATTCGATAGATAAAAATCTTAAAATTAAATTTAATGATGATTTAGAAGTCGTAAAAGAAATAAAAAAACGCTTATCCTATTGGAAAGATTTAGATCAAAAAGATACGATTTACACCAAAAAATATGATGCTAAAATGTTGGCGGCTGTTAAGAAATTTCAAGCTAGACATGGTTTGTTTGCCGATGGAGTAATTGGTATTGGAACCATAAAAGCACTAAACTACAACAAAGAAACTCGAAAAGCACAAATTTTAGCTAATTTGGAACGCTGGCGCTGGTTTTCTAGAAACTTAGGGGAGCAATATATTTTAATTAATTTACCAGATTATGAATTGGATTATGTAAAGAATAACGACACCATTGCGACTCATAAAATTGTTTGTGGAAGGCCACAACGAATGACGCCAATTTTGTCTTCCAAATTATCCAATTTTGTGTTTAACCCAACTTGGACCGTGCCGCCAACTATTATAAAAGAAGATTTAACAGTTGAAGCGAGTGCCAATAGAAATTACTTCAGTAGAAATAGAATTACTATTTATAAAGGGGAAAACACCATTATTTCTCCATATGAATGGAATCCAGAAAAAGCGGAAAGTTACAGATATGTGCAAACTCCGGGTTATAACAATTCATTAGGTGTGGTGAAATTCAATTTTCCTAATCACCATTCTGTATACTTGCATGATACCAATCATAGAGATTATTTTGAATATAAATACAGAGCGTTAAGTTCGGGATGTGTTCGAGTAGAGAATCCTGTTTCTCTAGCTAAAAAAGTTTTAGAAGGGCAAGACAATGGACGTTGGAAAAGTTTGGAAGTCATCCGAAAAGAAAGAGCAGAAAAAGAAGCAAAATTAAGATTGAATAAAAATTATAAGCCAAAAAAACTGACACCAGAAGAAGTAGAAGCCAAACAAAAAATGCTTGCCGAAGAACAAGATGCGATTGATGAAATAATTGCGGATAAAGAAACCTATTATATTAAAATAAAACAACCCATTTATATCCATCAACTGTATTGGACAAGTTGGTCAGATAAAAACGGGTTGCAATTTAGAGATGATATCTATAATTTAGATAAAACCTTATATAATAAACTGGGGTTATGAAACTAATCTTGATTTACTTACATACATTCTTGTTGGATGATAAATAAATAAAACTGATTTGTTTTTTATAGTATTGATTAATGTTGGAGCCACTTCTGGAGCCACAGCTGGGCAACCTTGACTTCTTCCAATATATCCTTGTCTGTTCGCTAATTTTTTAGAAACATAATCTGCACCATGAACTACAACAGCTCTTTCTCTAGCTTTATCGTTTAAGCCATATTCTTGACCATCTAATTTTAAAGAAATTCCGTGTTTTCCGTTGTATGTTTCGCCAGTGATAAAAAATCCTAAACTGCTTTTGTATGATTCGTTTTGGTTTGAAAATGATTTGGCAAATTCTTTACCAGAATTCATTCCATGAGAAACTAAAGTTTGTAAAACTACTTTTTTGTTTTCCATATCAATTACCCACATTCTTTCTTTTGTAGAAGAAAAACTAAAATCGACAATCGTTAATATGTTATTTTTTACTTTTCCTTGATTTTCTAAAGCGTTATATCCTTCAAAAGCTTTAATAAAAGTTTCTAAATTTGGTAATGAATATTGTCCTGCTTCAATTTCGTTATATAGTAGCGTGGTTTTTTCTTCAAAAGTTAAGACTTTATTTTCTGCTAATGTCGATGGCTTTGCCGCTTCAGTTTTTACTGAATCTGATTTATAAATATTCTTAGATGTAGTTTTGTTATTAGAAAAATTTAAAATAAATCCTAAAAAAACTAAAGGTATGAATTTGTAACTCATTGTTAATCTTGTTGTTAGTTGGTTTGTTGATGTGGCAAATATAGAAGTTATTTCGAATAAAAAAAATATTTCAGTGTTTTTTAACGATTATTTTTTGCATTTCGTCGATTATTTTGCATTTCGTCGATTTTTTTAATTTGAAAACGCCTTTAAATAGGATACGTTTCAGTTTTACAACAAGCGTGCCTGTTTTTGTGATAATTTTGTTAAATAAAAAAAATTAACATTTCTTTTGGAAACAAAAGCCGCGAAGGTGATACTAACAATACTATTATATAAAGTTACATTCATGAATTTAGTAAAAATCATTACAGGTTTCTTATTTGTTTCTCAATTTTCAATAGCACAAGAAAGTGTAGTTGAAAGTGTTGTTGAGGTTGAAGCAGTGAAAAAGAAAATTAATGCGATAAAAACAAAAGCTTCAATTAAAATTGATGGTGATTTAAGCGATCCAGAATGGCAAAATCTTCCTGTAGCTAAAAACTTTGTAATGTTGGAGCCAGATAACGGTAAACCAGAAACAAATGAACTTAGATCGGAAGTGAAAGTTTTATACGATGATGACGCCATATATATAGGTGCAACTTTATATGATAATGAACCCGATAAAATTTTAAAAGAAATTTCTGAAAGAGACAATTTTGGTGCTGCTGATTTTTTTGGTATTTTTATTAATGGTTTTAATGATGGACAACAAGAATATAGTTTTTTTGTAAATGCTTCAAGCGGTCAGGCAGATTGTATTAGAAATGGAAATCAAGGTGAAGATTATTCTTGGGACGCCATTTGGCATAGTCATACAAAAATTACAAATGAAGGCTGGCAAGTAGAAATCAAAATTCCTTATGCAGCTTTGCGTTTTTCAAAAGAAGATAAACAAACTTGGGGGATTAATTTCTTTAGGGAAGTACGTCGCTTACGACAAAAATTCACATGGAATCCAGTTGATAACAAAAAAGGAGCCCTAACGCAACAAGCTGGAATCTTAGAAGGAATTGAAAAAATTGACACACCAACTCGTTTGTTCCTAATTCCATATTCGTCTTTTTATTTAAATAGTCCAGCTAAAGAAAAAACTTTCGGAAACATTAAAGGTGGTTTAGATTTAAAATACGGATTAACCGATGCTTTTACTTTAGATATGGTGTTAATTCCTGATTTCGGACAAACAAAATTCGATAATAAAGTTTTAAATCTTGGTCCGTTTGAACAAATATTTAACGAAAATAGACCCTTTTTTACAGAAGGAACCGATTTGTTTAATAAAGGTGGGTTGTTTTATTCAAGAAGAATCGGGCAAAGAGCAAGTACTTTTCCTGTTACTACCGCTAATGAAGAAGTGATAGAATATCCAAAAACAATTGATTTAGTAAACGCTGTTAAAATTTCTGGACGTACAAAAGAAGGTTTAGGAGTTGGTTTCTTAAATACAGTTACTAAAAAAACAAATGCACTAATTCGGGATGTAGTTACAGGGGAAGAAAGAGCTGAAACGGTTGAGCCCTTGGCGAATTATAATGTATTGGTTTTAGATCAACGTTTCAACGGAAACTCATCTGTTTCTTTTATCAATACCAATGTTACAAGAAACGGGTTTTATAGAGATGCCAATGTTTCTGCAGCAGCTTTTGATTTAAATACAAAGAAAAACACCTACAATACAAATGGTGTTTTTAGATACAGTTATGTAAATAATTTTAAAGATTTAGAAGATAAAAAAGGAATTTCAACTAGTTTAAATTTTGGAGAAACATCAGGTAAAATCAGATATTCTGTTGGTGGTGAATACGTTTCAGATGATTATGATAATAACGATTTAGGAATAAATTTTCAAACCAATTATTATTCGCTTTACGCCAATGCAAGTTATAGAACTTTGAAATCAACAGAAAAATTAAATTCGTTTCGTATCAATTTTAATGCCTTTACTCAGTATGATAATCGTACTAATTATTTACAAGAGCAAAATTTTAATATTAATGCAAATTTAACAACTAAAAAAAATCATGCCGCTGGTTTTGGATTCAATATGAATCCGTTTGAAAGATTTAATTTCTACAATCCTCAAGCTGAAGGTAGATATGTTATTTTTCCAAAAAACTACGGAACTTGGATGTGGGTTTCTAGTAATTATAATAATAAATTTGCTTTTGATGTGGAACCAAATGTTGGGTTTACAGAAACAAAAGGTTGGTGGTATTGGGGTTTAATGGTGAGCCCGAGATACCGTTTTAATGATAAATTCACTTTAATATATAGAAGTAATTTTTATAACGAATACCAAGATTTAGGAAGAGTAGATCAAGTTGGAGATGATATTGTTTTCGCAAAAAGAGACAATCAAACCCTAGAAACTAGTTTAGAAGGAAAATATTCCATCAGTTCTCAAATGAATTTCGGATTGAAATTAAGACATTATTGGTCGTTTTCTGAAAACAATTCGTACCATAAATTACTAGAAAATGGTTATGTGGAAGCGTACAATTATAGCGGCGATGCGAATCAAAATTTAAATTTATGGAATTTCGATTTGTCGTACAGTTGGTGGTTTGCGCCAGGAAGTCAAATGTCTGTTTTGTATAGAAATTCTTCAGGAATTTTTGAAAACAATATCGATAAAGATTTTAGTTATAATTCGAAGCAAGTTTTCAATCATGAACAGTTAAATCATGTTTTTTCTATTAGTGTTCGCTATTTTATTGACTACAATCAAGCAAAAAATGCTTTTAAATCTAAAGTGTAGTATACCTTCGAAATAAAAAATAATTTAAGAAAACCTTTTCGTTAATAATATTTTTAAGGCTACGAATAAAAATTTAGTAACTTCGTAACTTAAATAATACAACAATGAATAAGAAAGTAATTTTAATG
>JAUMDQ010000101.1:0-3325 GCA_032121715.1 Flavobacterium sp. | reverse complement strand
GAAAACCGATAATAATGCGATGAGTTATGAATACATTACGCAATATAGTTATGGAGTTTCTGAAAGTTTAAACTTAATTGCACCAAAATTATTCGGTGGAGCTAGTTATGACGATTTAGGAGCGGATTCTGCGATGTATCAATTTATTGTTAGTCAAAATGTTCCAGAAAGCGAAGCTAGAGAATTAGTCAAACAAATGCCAACCTATTGGGGTGATCAAACTAGTGTTGCCGCGCCTGCATATATTGGAATTGTGGTGTTCTTCTTAGCGATTTTAGCTTTATTTTTAGAAAAAAGAAGAATTAAATACGCTTTAGTTGCTGGAGCGATTTTCTCTATTTTATTATCGTATGGTAAGAATTTCGAACCTTTAACGAGCTTTTTTATTGATTACGTTCCGATGTACAATAAGTTTAGAGCGGTTTCATCTATTCAAGTTATTTTAGAATTATGCTTACCTGTTTTAGCGGCTTTAGGTTTAAATGCATTTATTAATTCTGATGAAGAAGAAAGAAAAAAACCGTTGTTATACGCAGGAGCAATTGTTGGAGGACTTTTAATCGTTATTTTATTAGCGAATGGTGTCTTCACTTTTTCTGGAGCAAACGATAAATTTTACGCACAACAATACGGACCAGAAGTAATGAAAGTCTTAAAAGAAGATAGAGAAAGTATGTATTATGCTACTATTTTCCGTTCTTTAGGATTTTTAGCTGCAGCTTTCGGAATATTGTTTTTCTATACTAAAAAGACATTCTCACAATTTACAACTGTTGTTTTAGTTGGTTTAGTAATGGTAATTGATTTATTTGTAGTAGCGAAAAACTATGTAAAAGCTGATGATTTCGTTTCTAAAAGTCAAATTGAAAGACCTTTTGGAGAACCAACAGAAGCAGATGCTCGTATTTTAGAAGATACTACGCATTTCAGAGTTTTCGATGTGGATGGACATATGAATAGTGCTAGAACTTCATTTTATCACCAATCTATTGGAGGTTATCATGCGGCTAAACCTAAGAAAATGCAAGAAATATTCGATTATCAAATTGCGAAAAACAATATTGAAGTGTTGAATATGTTGAATGCGAAATACATTTTACAATCGAATAAAGAAGGTGTTCAACAAGCTTTAGAGAACCCGAATGCTAATGGAAACGCTTGGTTTGTTTCGAAAGTAAAAGAGGTAAATTCTGCTGATGAAGAAATGAAAGCTTTAGATAATTTGAAAACTAAAGAGGAAGCAACTTATCAAAAAAATAAAATTGTAAAAGGAAAAAATGTTCCTTTTCAAACAGGTAAAGATTCAACTTCTACTATTGAGTTGATTTCATATAAACCAAATCATTTAAAATACGTTTCTAATAATTCTAAAAATGGTTTTGGAGTATTTTCTGAAATGTATTACGAAAAAGGTTGGATAGCTACAATTGATGGAAAAGATGCTGAAATTTTGAATGTAGATTACGTTTTACGTGGTTTAGAAATTCCAGCAGGAAAACATACTATAGAATTCAAATTTGAACCACAAGTGGTAAAAACAGGAAGCACAATTGCTTTGATTTCTACACTTTTAATGCTTTTAACTATTGGTTTAGGTATTTTTTATTGGAGAAAACAGCATAAGAACCTAGCTGAGATAAAATAATTTTATATCAAACCTGACAGATTTCAAAAGCCTGTCAGGTTTTATTTTCAACATAATATTTTGAGTTCAAACAAAGTTTTAATTATCACTTATTATTGGCCGCCAGCTGGTGGACCAGGCGTGCAGCGTTGGTTGAAGTTTGTGAAATATCTTCCCGATTTTGGTGTAGAACCAATTGTGTATATTCCAGAAAATCCGAGTTATCCTTTAATCGATGAAAAATTACTTTCTGAAGTTTCTGATAAAACAGTTATCCTGAAAAATAAAATATTTGAACCTTATGCTTTAGCTTCTTTTTTATCGAAGAATAAGACGAAAAAGTTAGGAGCCGGAATCATTACGCAAAAGAAAAAGCAATCGTTTATTGAAAAAGCAATGCTTTGGATTCGTGGAAACGTTTTCATTCCTGATGCACGAGTTTTTTGGGTGAAACCTTCAGTTAAATATCTTAAAAAATACATTCAAGAAAACAATATTGAAACCATTATAACTACTGGTCCGCCACATAGTTATGAACACGTGTGATACAATTATAGTCACTTCGCCAACCACAAAAACAGAGTTCGAAAGCATCACCAACAAACCAATTGAAGTCATTACCAATGGTTATGATGTAGAGAAAATCGAAAAGAAGCCTTTAGACGAAAACTTTACGTTGGCACATATTGGTTCGTTTTTATCGGAAAGAAATCCGCAAATTTTATGGGAATCTTTATCGGAATTGATACAAGAAAATGAAGCTTTCGCGAAATATTTTAAATTGAAATTAATTGGAGCAGTTAGTAAAGAAGTTTTACAATCGATTTCTGATTTTCAATTAGATAATTTTGTGCAAAATTTAGGTTATGTTTCGCACGAAGAAGCTCTGGTACATCAAAGAAGTTCTCAAGTTTTGTTGTTAATAGAAATTGATTCAGAAGACACGAAATGTATTATTCCCGGAAAACTATTTGAATATATGGTTTCAGAAAGACCAATTTTAGCAATCGGACCAAAAAATTCCGATTTTGAGAATATCATAAAACTGACAAATACGGGTGTTTTTTATCAATATAACGAGAAAAACGAACTAAAAAATCAAATTTCGACTTATTTTAATCAATATTTGGACAAAAGTTTAAAAGTAAATGCGGTCGGTTTACAACAATTTAGCAGAAAAAGTTTGACGGAGAAGTTGGCTAATATTTTAAGTAAAAAGTAAAAAGTAAAAAGTAAAAAGTAAAAGAGTCAAGTAAAAAGTTGAATTTTGAAGTAAATTAAACGACACTAAAAATATGGGAATCGTAATCAAGCAATCTATTAAAAACACCATTGTAACTTTTATTGGTTTTGCAATTGGTGCGATTAATGTTTTGTATATGTATCCCGTTTTTTTAGGTAAAGATTATTTAGGTTTAACCAATTATGTTTTATCTGCAGCCAATATTTTATATCCGATTTTATCTTTCGGAATTCAGAATACTTTAATTAAATTTTTTAATGAAAATAATAAAACGGAAGAAGATTTAAGCAGTTATTTTAGTTATATGCTTTTGTTGCCTTTGCTAATAATTATACCTTTTTTCGCATTGTTTTATGCTTTTTATGAAAATATTGCTTTGTATGAATCGGCAAAAAATAGTATTGTTTACGATTTTGTTTGGGAAATTCCACTAATCGCTATGTTTATTGGTTATTTTG
>JAUMDQ010000100.1:4733-8845 GCA_032121715.1 Flavobacterium sp. | reverse complement strand
ATCAATTAGTTATGAGCACATTAACAGAAACATTAGAAGAAGTATTAGTTGAAGAAGCAGTTGGCGTAAACAACGAAATTGTTTTATACAATGATGATGTCAACACGTTTGATCACGTTATTGAAATGTTAGTCAAAATTTGCGACCACACATGGGAACAAGCCGAGCAATGCGCTATTTTAGTTCATTACAAAGGGCAATGTACTGTAAAAACTGGAGAATTACCAAAACTTAAACCACAATGCATATCGTTGCAAGATGCCGGTTTAAGTGCTGTAATCATATAAAAAAAGCGACCAATTGGTCGCTTTTTTTATATTAAGAATTTATTTTTCCAAAAGCACAACTCACGTAGGATTTTGCTTTTGCTGTTAAACTATTTTGTTCACCATCTTCAGGATAACCAATTTCAGCTAAGGTTTTCTTAACTACATCTAAAGTATGTTCGTCAGAATATTCAAAAGTGACCGAATTGTCTTCTACTTCTACCCTAACTTCAGAAACATCATCTAAAGCATTTAATTTCTTCATGATCGTATTAACACAACCATCACATTTCAAATTTTGTATATGAACTATTGTTTTCATTTTTACTGATTTAAAATATAAATTTACTAAAATTAGTTAAGAAAAAAAATGACAAATATCACTTTAACAAAAGATTAATGAGGCAATTTATTTTTTAAAACTCCATAAACATACGTTCCTAATAAAGCTCCAAGTAAAACGATACAAATTGAAAAAACGCCATTTCCAATTAAAATAAAAATGGGCCCAGGACAACTACCTACTAATCCCCAACCTAATCCAAACATCGTTCCACCAATAATATATCTGGAATACGAGAAATCTTTATCTTGAATATCAATTTCAGCACCTTTAAAACCTTGAATGTCTTTCTTTTTAATTAGATAAATTCCAGTTACACCTACAAAAATGGCAGTTCCAATAATTCCGTACATATGAAAACTTTGAAACATAAACATTTCGTAAATTCTGTACCAAGAAACGGCTTCTGCTTTTGTTAGTACAATTCCGAAAACGATACCAACTATAAAAAACTTTATTAACTTCATAATATTACGAACCAAAAATTAACGGAATTAAAAAATGAGCAGAAATTAATCCGCCAAGGAAAAAACCAATGACAGCAATTAGCGATGGAATTTGTAAATTACTTAAACCCGAAATCGCATGACCAGAAGTACAACCACCAGCATAGGGCGTTCCAAAACCAATTAAAAACCCACCAATTAATAAAACAAAAAATCCTTTTACAGTAAATGCGTTTTCCAAACTAAATAAGGCATCTGGACCTAATTTTCCATTCGGCGCATCAATATTTAAATGCTTTAAATTTTCAATTGTTTTCGGATTAATTTGCAGAATATCAGTAGAATCCATCAAAAAATAAGAAGCAATAAAACCTCCAACTACGGCTCCTAACGCAATAGATAAATTCCACCTTTGTTCTTTCCAATCAAAGTCAAAATATTCAATTTTACTTTTGGCAAAAGTCATACTACATATATTTCTTAAGTTAGATGACATTCCAAAAGTTTTACCAAAATAGGTTAATACTAACATAATCAGTCCGATTAAGAAACCAGAAACCGCCCAGTGCCAAGTACCTTGAATTACTTCCATATATTCTTAAATATTATTTTTTGAATTACTATATTTGTTTTCGATTTCATGTACCTTAAATTGTTATATGAATCGCATTTTTAACCTTAATTGTTTGCTTATGCAGACGCTTTTTAATTTCGACTTCAAAGATACACAAAATGAATAAATTTAAAATAGAATTTAAATGGGCAATATACTACACTTTTTTAGTAATCATGTGGTTTCAATTAGAAAAACTTTTAGGTTTTCATGATAAAAACATAGCTAATCATCCGGTTTTCACCAATTTAATGTACGTTTTCATTTTCGGAGTTTATATTCTTTTTTTAATCGACAAGAAAAAAAACTTTTTTAATGGTGTAATGTCTTGGCAACAAGGATTCCTTTCAGGTGTAATTTTGGCTATTTTCGTCATGATTTTGACACCATTTGCCACTTATTTTTGTTTAAAATACATCAATCCTGATTTTTTCTCAAACATGATAAACTATTCTGTTTCAAAAGGAATGAAGTTAGAAAATGCACAAGCTATGTTTGGTACAACGGCCTATATGATTTTCGCTTCTTTTGGAACATTTTCGTTTGGTATAATATTTGCAGCTTTGGCTTCATCAATAGTAAAAACTAAAAAATAATTTCATCATGCGCAAAATAATTGTACTTAGCTTCCTTGTTTTATTCGCCTCTTGTGTAAGCACAAAAAACACCATTCAAAATATTGATGATACTGCGGTTTTACCAAAAATTGTAGCTGGCCAATTTATTTTAACTGAAACAGCCAACGATTCAGAATATGGTTATAGTGAATTTTACCCAATCAATTTAGGGTTTTCGAAATTTGAAAATAGTAATAACACGAATGTGAATCGTTTTTTCAATTCTATAACTGGACCAAATGGAGAAAAAGTAACGTATAGATTATTAGAAACTTGTTGCCCATTTCCAAGCAAAAATAATAAAATGGGCGCAGGAACTTTAGATTTATATGAAATTTACTTAGATGAAAAAGCTTCAAACAAAAAAATTTACATTAATACATTTGAAAAAGGAAAAGTGATGTGTCCGAAAGGATTTTCAATAAAAAAAGTTTAAACTTCTAACAGCTAAACATCTAACTTTAATTACCTTTGCACAAGAATTAAAAAAATAATAAACAACTACACATGAACTTAGATAATATTCCACAAATTAAACATTTAAATAGCGGTAACTTTTTTGTATTAGCTGGACCTTGCGCCATTGAAGGTGAAGAAATGGCTTTGCGAATTGCAGAAAAATTAGTTACCATTACAGATAACTTACAAATTCCTTTTGTTTTTAAAGGAAGTTTCAAAAAAGCTAACCGTTCTAGAATTGATAGTTTTTCTGGAATTGGAGATGAAAAAGCCTTAAAAATATTAGAAAAAGTTTCAAAAGAATTTGGTGTACCAACCGTTACAGATATTCATACTAATGAAGATGCGGCTATGGCTGCAGCTTATGTTGATGTATTACAGATTCCTGCATTTTTAGTTCGTCAAACCGATTTAGTTGTCGCTGCTGCAAATACTGGTAAAACTGTAAACTTGAAAAAAGGACAATTTATGAGTCCGGAAAGCATGAAACACGCGGCTCAAAAAGTAAAAGATTGTGGTAACGATAATTTTATGATTACCGATAGAGGAACGATGTTTGGTTACCAAGATATGATTGTCGATTTCAGAGGAATTCCTACAATGAAAGAATTTGGAACAACCGTTTTAGATGTGACGCATTCTCTTCAACAACCTAATCAAACTAGCGGTGTAACTGGTGGAAGACCTGATATGATTGAAACTATCGCTAAAGCCGGAATTGTAACGGGTGTTGATGGTATTTTCATTGAAACTCATTTTGATCCAGCTAACGCAAAAAGCGATGGTGCTAATATGTTGCATTTAGACTATTTTGAAGGCTTAATGACAAAATTAGTAGCCATCAGACAAACTATAAATAAATTTTAAGAATAAAAAAGTACCTCAAACCTAAATGAAGAAAATATTAACACTTGTTATTGCATTAATAGGTATAACAAGTTTCGCTCAAACAGAAAACCAAGTTGATTTACCAGTAGTTAAAGAAAAATACACGGCTCATAATAAAGGAAAATTTTACGTTTTTTGGGGTGGAAATAGAGAAACGTATTCTACTTCAGATATTCATTTTTCTGGTGAAAATTATGATTTTGTGGTTCATAATGCTGAAGCTAGTGATAAACCAAAAGGATATCATATTGATTATGTAAATCCAGCCAGAATGACTATTCCACAAACTAATTTTAGAATGGGATATTTCATTAACGATCATTACAATATTTCAATTGGTGTGGATCATATGAAGTATGTTATGAATCAAAAACAAACTGCGAATGTTAGTGGATATGTAAACCTTCCCGTAACAGAAAGTGGCTCTATTTATAATGGAGTTTATAATAATACTCCAGTAGATTTCTATGCGAATTACAA
>JAUMDQ010000100.1:0-4723 GCA_032121715.1 Flavobacterium sp. | reverse complement strand
AATCCAGATAATGATGTTAATCCGCCTCCTTTTTTAACATTTGAACATACGGATGGACTTAACTATATTAATACTGAAATTTCAAGAGTAGATGATATTTCTTCCAAATTATTCAAATCTTGGGATAGTGATAAAGTTCAAATTAATGTAACGGAAGGTTTTGGAGCAGGAATACTATTACCGAAAACAAACACACGCCTTTTAGGTAAAGATAGATATGATGAATTTCATGTTTCTGGATTTGGAATTTCTGCAAAAGCAGGTTTAAACTTTACATTTTTTAAACATTTCTTTATTCAAACAGAATTAAAAGGTGGTTTTATAAATATGAACGACATCAGAACGACTCAATTTAAATCTGACAAAGCCGAACAACAATTTTGGTTTTTACAAAGTATAATTACTGTTGGTGGAATTTTTAAAATATAATTAATACCACATAAAATATAAAACGTGATAAGAATACGCTTATCACGTTTTTTTATACAACAACTTTGCTTCCTGAATAACTTCTCTTAAAACATTATCTTCCACAGAATCAACTTTGAAATACCGTAATGATTTTACAGTATTACGTTTTTCCCCAATTAAAACATCTTGATGTAATACCAATTGATATCCTTTTGCAAAACCAATATCAACAAATCCTTTCGATTTATTTGGTGCGATATAAATAAAAGGCTTTTTGTCGTAATAAAAATAGGGTATGCCCCATTTGAATAACAATTCTATTGCATGCATTTCTTGCTCAATAACAGAAATCACATAATAGATAATCTCCTGAAATTCTGTATTTTGTCTTAAAATATATTCTTCTGTGGGTTTCATGGATTAAATATTTATTCAAAAATAAATAAAAATTGTTGTGCAATTGAAATTTTATTATTTACTTTGTATTTCAAAGCACTTTAAAATGGATGATAAAAATTATTTAAACGACTTAAAAGACATTAAAGAAATGATGAGTAAAAGTTCTCAGTTTATTTCTTTAAGTGGTTTGTCTGGTGTGTTAGCAGGGATTTATGCTTTAGTTGGAGCGTATTTTGCCTACAAGACGATTTATTTTGATACTTCAACTTCAGGAAATTATTCAAATTTGATTATTTCTGAATATGCTGTAATTAAACTTTTAGTAATTGCTTCACTTGTTTTGGTTTTATCTATTGCAACGGGAATTCTTTTAAGTATTAAGAAAGCAAAACAAACTAATAATAAAATTTGGAATGCCACATCAAAGCGCTTGGTGATTAATTTCATGATTCCGTTAGCAGTTGGTGGTTATATGGGATTGTATTTAATTGAAAAAGAAAATTTTTCATTACTAACACCACTTACTTTAATATTTTATGGATTAGCTTGTGTGAACGCTAGTAAATACACATTAGGCGATGTTAGATATTTAGGCTTAACAATGATATTATTGGGAATTATAAACACCTTTTTTGTTGGTTACGGATTACTATTCGGAGCTTTAGGTTTCGGAGTTTGCCATATTTTTTATGGTGGAATGATGTGGTTTAAATATGAGAGAAAGTAACTATGTGGTTATTTGGTTTGGCATTTCTGTTTATTTTTTTTGTAGTAGTTTCTATTATTTTATTCGTTCTAAAGATAATTTTTAAAAAGAAAATATTTAGTTTACTCAATATCGCTTGGTGGATTTTCTTTATTTCAATCCCTTTTTTATTAGCAATCGTATCTTTTTTTACATCTAAAAAAGAAGTTGAAAAAGAAGATATTTATGGTGATTACATTATTAACAGAGAAAAGTGTGCAGGAAAACAAGCTGATTGGCAATACAATCATTACCGATTTAAAATAACAGAAGACAATAAAATTTTCTTTTATATTACAGAAAAGGAAAACATTATTAAAACAATTGAAGGAAAAGTGGAATTTACAGAATATGGTCATAGTCCACATTTAAAAATAGAATTAGAAGAACCAAAATTTCATATTCTTCAAGAAAACCCAACATTATATAGAGAAATTTGGCGTTTTTATTATGTATTTGAATCTGAAAAATATAAAAATGTTTTCTTTACAAAAGGAAATTGGAAACCAATAGATTAACTATGAAAAAAATTATTTTATTTCTAATATCAATTTGCTTTACTCTGTTATTTTCTTGTGGAAATAGTAAAACTACTTTGACGGAATTTCAAAATGGTGATATCATTTTTCAAACCTCAGAATCAGAACAATGTGAAGCGGTTAGAATTGCAACTAATTCAAAGTTTTCACACTGTGGAATTATATTCATTGAAAAGGGAAAAACGTATGTTTATGAAGCTGTGCAACCAGTAAAAATTACGCCGATAGAAGATTGGATTACTCATGGAAAGAATTCTAAATATGTGGTAAAACGGTTAAAAAATTCTGAAGTAAAATTAACTGTAGCGCAATTAGATGTGATGAAAAAATATGGTTCTAATATGCTAAATAAAAATTATGACATATATTTTGGTTGGTCTGATTCTGAAATATATTGCTCGGAATTAGTTTGGAAAATATATAAAAATGGAGCTAATATAGAACTTTGTAAAACTAAAGAACTAAAAGAATTTAATTTAAATAATCCAATAGTTCAAAGAATAATGTATCAACGTTATGGATCACAAATTCCTTTACATGAAAAAGTTGTAGCACCTTCTCAATTACACGATTCTGAATTATTAGAAACTGTTTTTGATAATTATTAATACTTTTGTCAAAATCAAATAAAAAATACTGAAGCAAGTTCAGCATAAACTATGAAAAACATCATCCAAAATATCAACAAAGCGTTTGACCACAGAATACGACTAGGAATTATGTCGGTTTTGATGGTGAATGAATCTGTGGATTTCAATACGATGAAGGAATTTTTAGGTGCTACTGACGGAAATTTAGCCAGTCATATCAAAGCATTAGAAGCTGATGAATTTATTTCAGTCGAAAAACAATTTATCGGTAAAAAACCAAATACAAAATACAGCATTACTCCTATTGGCAAAAAGGCCTTTCAAGATCATATTGCCGCATTAGAAAAATTATTACATCAAAAATAACCCTATTTTTTTATTTATACACTTTGAAAAACAAAGTACTTTTATTTTTTTATTATGAACAAAATTGTCACCCTTTACATTTTAAATCGCAAACAAGACACTGCAGTTTGGTTAGCCTCTATAGTCGCAATAACATTGTTATTACTTCGAGTAAAAATTACACATTCTATGTATTTGTTATTTCTAATTTGGAACTTGTTTTTAGCCATTGTTCCTTATTTCTTATCCTCTAGTATTCATAATAACTTTTTCGATAAAGGAAAAAAAATACAAAATACTTTTTATGCATTAGTTTGGTTGTTATTTATTCCGAACACCTTTTACATACTGACAGATTTCACGCATTTACATTTTAAAAACACCTTTCAATTTGGTTTAGACTTACTGATAATTTCGAGTTTTAGCTTCGCAGGTTTCTATGTGGGATTGCTTTCCTTATATCACATGCATCATTTAACAATGGTTAAATACGGCAATAAAACAGGAAATCTATTTATTGTAATTATTAGTTTTTTGTCTGCATTTGGAATCTACTTAGGTAGAGTTTTACGTTTCAATAGTTGGGATATAATTACTAAACCGTTGCAACTCGCATACAATTCAATTTATGCTCTTTTGTGTTTCGAAACCATCATGTATACATTTCAACTTGGTATAATAATCCTTATAAGTTATCTCCTTTTTCATCATTGGAAACAGAACAAGAACAACTAATAAATTCACACAAAACCTTTTAAACATTTAAACTATGGAAATCAACATCAAAACACCAGATCAAACAGAAAACAAATCGTTTTTTCAATCATCAACCGCAAAAATGATAATGGTTGGAATACTTACATTAGTTTTATTAATTCCATTGTTCTTCGTACAAGATTTAATTACAGAACGAAGCATCCGACAAAAAGAAGTCGTTTCTGAAACCACATCAAAATGGGGTGGTGGGGTTTATGTATACGGACCAATTTTAAAAATTCCTTATAAAAATCCAGTTTCAGGAAAATCGAATTTTGCGTATTTCTTTCCAGAAGAATTGAATAATTCTGTAACAGCAACTATGGAAAAACCTTTAGAACGAGGCATTTTTAAATCGAATGTATTTTCTACGAAAATGAATTTCACAGGTTCTTATTCACAACCTAATTTTCAAATGCGAAATATTCCGGATGCGAATGTATATTGGAATCAAGCGAAAATTATTATCAGAACTACAAATTTAAAAAGTTTGAAAGATGAAGTGAAGATAAAATTTGGCAACCAAAGTTTCAAATTCGAACCAGGAAATTCTGAAAATAATGACAGTATCCAAACTTTAGAATCTACAACTTTCGATTATAAATCGATTGCCAATTCGAGTACTTTTAGTTTCGATATTGCATTTAACGGAAGTAAGCAAATTAAAATTGTTCCTATAGGAAAAACAACAGATTCTAAAATGACATCAGATTGGAATTCGCCAAATTTTAATGGCAACTTCTCTCCTACTTCCCGTGAAATTACAGCAGACGGATTTAAAGCGAATTGGAAAATATTACATTTCAACAGACCTTTCGCACAGCAGTATTTCGAAAATCTACCTGAATTATCTAATTATGCTTTTGCCACAGATTTCATTACACCAGTTGACGAATACCAACAAAACGAACGTGCAAGTAAATATGGATTTTTAGTAA
>JAUMDQ010000099.1:0-7176 GCA_032121715.1 Flavobacterium sp. | reverse complement strand
CAAGCTGAAAAATGCTAGTTCCCAAAATAAAATATAACCACCAATAGTTTGTTCAAAATCTCTCAAAGTAAATAAAACTGAGATTACTCCAACAAAAGCTAGAAATTCAATATTCTTATTTTTTTTTATATTATTATTGTTAGATACTCTTAAAAAGAAATCAGATAAATTATATGATATGGTCAAAAAGATAGGAATTGACAAAAACATATAACCATAGTCTTGAATCGAAAAAAATAAAATAAATCCTGAAATTATTATAAAAATTATAGTTTTATACATTTTGTATTAATCAAAAATAATAAATGTAAAAGCTATTCTACCGGCTCAGCAGATGGTGGAATAGAAGTTGCTGTACTATCACTTTCCACTTTTCTTCTTGGTGCTGGTTTTTTCTTTACAATTGGAATGTAAATTTCAGTTTCCCATTTAGATGGTTCAGAAACTTCTGGCAGGGCTTTTTTATAAATCCCCATATAAATAGAAGCTTTGTCTTCTGTGAATTTATTTTCTGAAATATAATTTCTTGCTTTTGACCAAACATTTTTCATATGTGAATAATCACCTTTTAAAATGGTTTTAACAGCTAAAAAAGATTCAAAACTATTGCCTTGAATTTGACTTTCTGGTGTGGTTAAAATCTCATCTCTTACAGGAACACACATCGAATATTTCATCATATTTCCATTTGGACTGTTATAAAAAATCACAAATGGAACGCCTAAAGTTTCTATATCATTACTTTTAATAAAAGTTTTCATTGTTTTTAGTAAAGCTTTAGATTTCTTAGGAAAATCTTTCACTAAACAAGAATCTTTTTGTTCAATAAAAATAGTTTCTGGTCGGTTGACTAAACCTTGTACTTTAATATCAAAATTACCTAATTCGTTTACTAAATAATTGTTGATTTTTACTAGACTTTCTTCAATTTGTGGTCCAACATAACTTGTAATTCCACCATTTAAAACTGAATATATTTTTTCTTTAAAGGTTAAATCTCCTTTAATAGTAACTAAAGCTAAAGTTCCAGTTTTAGTTTTTTTAAATTTCCAATGTAGTGTTTGTTTGTTCGAGCTTTCTATATAATCTTGAACAATAGAGTCTTTTTGTGCGAAAGTCGTGGCTATTTTATTATTAGAATCCCATTTTACAAATGATTTTTCTCCAATAGTATTTTCAGAAGTAGTAAAAGTGAAATTTTCCTCTTTATTAAATTGTTGCCAATCGTTCCAATTTGAAAAATCGTTGACGTATTCAAAAACAATTTCAGATGGAGAATTAATTTCTTTTTGCTTTGTAATTTGATAAGTTGCTGGTTGTGTGGCAACAAAAACTACAAATGCCAAAAGGAAAAGTAAAAATAAAAGCGTTAAATATTTGAAAATTTTCATTTGGCCTGATTCTAAAAATCAAATATAAATAAATTATTCTTTTATGTAGCCTTTAATTAAGAATAAGAACAAAATAAATAATAAAAATCCTAATAATACCCATTTGACACCCTTATATTGTTGCTTATGAGTGCTTTTGTCTTTTAAATACATAAAAACAATAATGATAATAAAAGTGATGGCAAATAAAATGGCGAAAATAGTTTGTCATTGTGAAAACATGTTGATAAATTTTTCAACAAATTTAAGGATTACAATATTTAAAATATAATTTTATGGCATTAAAATTCTTAGCTATGCAAAAACAATTAGATGCTGTAAAATTATTTCATACAACTTATGGATTAGGAGTAAGTCATGAAATGAAAGCCGATTTAGGGGAACAAAAAAATAACCTTCGTTTTGAATTAATGAAGGAAGAAAATGAAGAATATTTAGAAGCGGTTCAGAACAATGATATTGTTGAAATTGCTGATGCTTTGGGCGATATGTTGTATATTTTATGTGGTACGATTTTAGAACACGGTTTACAACACAAAATTGAATCTGTTTTTGATGAAATTCAGAGAAGTAATATGAGTAAGCTTGGTGATGATGGACAACCCATTTATCGTGAAGATGGAAAAGTCATGAAAGGTCCAAATTACTTTAAACCAAATTTTGAAGAAATTTTAAAATAAAAAAATGCCTGAGTTTATCTCAGGCGTTTTTAAATATATGATTTTAGTTAATGTATTTAAACAGATTAAACTGTTAAATCAAAACGGAATACTAGATTTTTACTGTCCAATTGAAAGTGTCTTCAGCCAATTTGTACTGAATATTGTTTAATTTTTCTTTAATTTCTAAAGCAAAAGAATTCTCTAATTTAGGTAATTCAAAGTATTCATCTCTGAATGAGAAACCAACAATCGGATTAATTACAGCCGCAGTTCCCGCTCCGAAAATTTCTTTTAAAGTTCCGTTTTTTGCAGCAGCTACTAATTCTTCCACTAAAACCGGACGAACTTCTGTTTTAATATTATCTCTTTTTGCAATATCTAAAACAGATTTTCTAGTTACACCATCTAAAATTCTTTCAGAAGTTGGCGCTGTTAATAACGTATCTCCAATTCTGAAGAAAACATTCATAGTTCCTGCTTCTTCTAATTTAGTATGAGTAGCATCGTCAGTCCAAATAATTTGTTGAAAACCTTGATCGTTCGCTAATTTTGTTGGATAAAACTGAGCTGAATAATTTCCAGCCGCTTTTGCAGCACCAATTCCACCATTTGCAGCACGACTAAAATGCTCTGCAATAATAACTTTTACTTCACCAGAATAATAAGATTTAGCTGGCGAAAGAATAATCATAAAACGATATTGAGATGAAGGCTGAGCGATAACACCACTCCCAATCGCAATCATAAATGGTCTAATATATAAAGAGTTTCCTTTACCAAATTTTACCCAATCTTTCTCTAAATTTAACAACGTTTTTAATCCGTCAATAAAGATGTGCTCAGGAATTTCTGGCATCGCCATACGAACCGCACTTTTGTTAAAACGTGCATGATTTTCATCTGGACGAAACAACCAAACGTCATCATTTTTATCTTTGTAAGCTTTCATACCTTCAAAAATAGCTTGTCCGTAATGGAAAACTTTAGCTGATGGATCAATCATAAAAGGCTCGTAAGCTTTAATTACAGGTTGTTCCCATGCACCATTTTTGAAATCACAAATTAACATGTGATCAGTAAAGGTGTTTCCGAATGTTAAGTTTTCAAAATCTACTTCATTAATTTTTGAAGTTTCATTTTTAATAATTTTGATATCGTTTGTAATACTATTCATTATAAAGTAAAGTGTGTTGTGTTTTAAATTTTTACAAATTTATTAAATAAATTATTCTTGAAGATTCATTTTTTGAATAATTATTAACAAAGTTTACCATAAATAATTAAATTTGTTTTTTGTAACACTATAAAAATAAAAAATTGATGAAAAAAATAGTTGTAATAGCTGCATTATCAGTAGCATTAGTTTCTTGTAATAAAAAAGAAGAAGCAGTAGTAAAATCGGAATCAAAAACGACATACGCTTCATTTGGAGATAAAATTACTGACGAAAATTCTATCACAAAAGACGAAATGTTAGCCAAATATCAATCATTAAAAGCTGGTGATACGTTAAATGTAAAAGTAGCAACAAAAATTAATGAAATTTGTCAAAACAAAGGGTGTTGGATGACATTAGATTTAGGTAAAGAAGAAAAAGCGTTTGTAAAATTTAAAGGTTATAGTTTTTTCGTACCGATGAATGCTCAAAAAAGAGAATCTGTTGTAGAAGGAAAAGCATTTGTAGAAGAAACTTCTGTTGCAGAATTAAAGCATTACGCAGAAGATGAAGGGAAATCGGCAGATGAAATCGCAAAAATTACGGAACCAAAAACAGAATATAAATTTTTAGCGCATGGCGTTTTAATTGCGAAATAATGAAGTATCTAGTGTTAGTTTTTTCGGTTTTGTTTTTGAGTTGTAACTCTAATAAATCTGAAGAGAAAAAAGAAAATTGCGAAAAACCTAAAGAAGAATTTCAAATGTATGAAGCTTCTGAAATGGCGACATTAATGGAACAAATGTATGTTCATAATGAACAACTTCGTGAAAAAATAATTAAAAAAGATTCGTTAGGAAATTTGCCTGATTATTTTTCGAAAATCTCTAAAGCTACTATGACAAAAGGAAAAGAAAGAGATGAGTTTTTTAATGATAAAGCGGGGGTTTTTATCGAAGCGCAATCAGAAATTTATAATTCAAAAAACACGAAAGAAAGTTTCAACGCCATGGTAGATGCTTGTATTAGTTGTCATGAAGTAAAATGTGGCGGACCAATTGAAAGAATTAAAACCTTGTACATCAAGTAAGGTTTATTTCAAAAATATATTTAAAACCAGAATTTCCCTTCTGGTTTTTTTGTTTTCAAAAAGCTAACAAAAGTTATAAATTACTTAAAATTTAAGGTTTTAAAACCAAGCGTACAACTTTTTCGTAATTTTATAGAAACAAAGAAATCATGAAGAAAATATTTATCATTTTATTAGCTTTTAGTTTTGTTTCTTGCAACAGTCAAAATACGAATGTGGATAAAACAAAAGAAGCAACTAAAGAAATTACTAAAAAATCAGAAACTAAAAAAGACACTATGGATTTTAAAATTGTAAAAACAGACGCCGAATGGAAAGCGCAACTTTCACCAGAAGAATATACTGTTTTAAGAGAAAAAGGAACGGAACGACCATATACAGGTGAATACGACAAACATTTTGAAAAAGGAATGTATGTGTGTGCTGCTTGCGAAAATCCGTTGTTTACCTCTGATACAAAATTTGATTCACATTGTGGTTGGCCGTCTTTTGATGAAGCGATAAAAGGTTCAACAGTTTACCATAAAGATTCATCTTATGGTATGATTCGTACGGAAGTGATGTGTGCGAAATGTGGCGGACATTTAGGTCATGTTTTTGATGATGGTCCGAAAGAAACTACAGGTCAGCGTTATTGTACGAATTCGGTTTCTATTAAATTTTTACCAGCAAAATAAATTTTTGAAAAGGCATTTAATTCACTTTGAAATGCCTTTTTTGTTTTACTTCAAAAACAAATAAAACTAAATTTTCACATTCTAATATATAATTTTATCTTCGCAACTGCGTTATTATAGAATAACTGAAAAAATGCTAAGAAAACTATTACCACTACTTTTTGTCTTTGTTACGCCTATTTACGCGCAAGTAGGAGGGCAATCGGTATATCAGTTTTTAAATTTAGTACAATCTCCTAGACAAGCAGCGTTAGGAGGGAAAACGGTTACAATTGTCGATTACGACGTAAATCAGGCCTTGTTTAATCCGGCAACGATTAATGCAAAAATGCACAATCAGTTAGCAACTAGTTATAGTAATTATTTCGGTGAAGTTAGCTATGGAACTGCTGCTTACGCCTATACGTGGGACAGACATGTGCAAACTTTTCATGTGGGTGCGAATTATGTGAATTACGGAAATTTTGATGGCTATGACGAATTTGGAAATCAAACTAACACTTTTACAGGTTCGGAAGGTGCGTTGTCTTTCGGATATTCGTATAATATTCCATGGACTAATTTTTATGCAGGAACCAATGTGAAATTTATTACTTCTGCTTTAGAAAGCTATAATTCTTTTGGTGTAGCAACAGATATTGGTTTTTTATATATTGATGATAAAAATGATGTGAATTATGGTTTATCATTCAGAAATATTGGATATCAAATTAAACCTTACGAAACCACAAGAGAAAATTTACCTTTTGAAGTTACAGCCGGAATTTCGCAATTAGTGGAAAATGTCCCTATTCGTTGGCATTTAACTTTTGAAAATTTACAACAGTGGAAAATTGCTTTCTCCAATCCAAATAGAGCAGAAGGAAGTTTAGATGGAACTACAACAGAAGAGAAAGTTGGTTTTTTTAATAACGCAATGCGACATGTAATAATAGGAGCAGAGCTGTTTCCAGAAAAAGCATTTAATATCCGATTAGGGTATAATTTCCGTCGTGGACAAGAATTAAATATTATTGATCAAAGAAATTTTTCTGGAATTGCAGCTGGTTTCAGTTTGCGATTTAATAAAGTCCGATTCGATTTTTCACATTCTCGTTATACTGTTGCCGCTAATTCAAGTGTGTTCGGTTTGATGATTAATTTGGATTAGATAATTAAAAGAGCCAAGTAAAAAGTAAAAAGTGCCAAGTAAAAAGAGCCAAGTAAAAAGAGAAAAGTAAACTCAAAATAATAAAGAAACCTTGTGTCTATGTGTCTTTGTGGCAAAAATATATATCATGAAAAAAATTACCATTGCAATAGACGGATTTTCGTCAACAGGAAAAAGTACATTAGCGAAGCAAATAGCCAAAGAATTAGGTTATATTTATGTTGATACTGGTGCGATGTATCGGGCAGTAACATATTTTGCCATGCGACATAATTTTGTTTCTGAAAATCATCTAGATACTGAAGGTTTAATCAGAAACTTATCTAACATAACCTTACAATTTCATTTTAATGAAGAAGTTGGTTTTGCAGAAATGTATTTAAATAACGAAAATGTTGAAATAGCCATTCGTACAATTGAAGTGTCACGTTTAGTGAGTAAAATTGCAGAAATATCTGAAGTTCGTGCTAAATTAGTGGAACAGCAACAACAAATGGGTCAAAATAAAGGCATCGTTATGGATGGTCGAGATATTGGAACGGTTGTTTTTCCTGATGCTGATTTGAAATTATTTATGACAGCAAGTCCGGAAACCAAAGCCCAACGTAGATTTGATGAATTAATTGAAAAAGGCCAACAAGTCACTTTTGAAGAAGTACTACAAAACGTTCAAGAACGTGATTATATTGACACTCACAGAGAAGATTCGCCACTTGTAAAAGCTGAAGACGCGATTGAAATTGATAATTCTTACTTATCCAAAAAAGAACAATTTGAATTGGTGATGGAGTTGGTGAATGAGGTTTTACAAGAGCCAAGTGAAAAGTAAAAAGAATCAAGTAAAAAGAGCCAAGTAAAAAGTGCTAAAAAAAGTGAAAATAGAGCTTTCAATTTCAAACACTTCCCACTAAAATACTTTACTGATTTAAAAACTTTACTCTTTTTACTTTTTCCTTGGCTCTTAAAATTTTAAATCTATCCACTTTTTCCAGCAAAAAATTTGTATTTACCAAAAAAGTAGTATCTTTGCACACCTTTTGGCGGAGTAGA
>JAUMDQ010000098.1:0-5231 GCA_032121715.1 Flavobacterium sp. | reverse complement strand
ATAGTAATTCTAATTCTTTTGATGTTTTTGTTAAATTATTATACATCGCATCGTCGCTTAATAATTTACCCATTGAACCTTTTCCTTGTTCTAGGTTAGTCATCATTCCGTTAACGCTTGTTAATGTAGCTTCTAATTTTTTAACCGTTGCTCCTAAATCTGCTTTTTCTAAAGAACTAGTCATACTATTTAAATTACCAGATGTTTTTTCAAAATTAGACAAAGTCGTACTTAATTTCGTTTTATTATCTGCTAAAATACCATTGATGCTTTTTGATGTTTGACTAAATTCTGCCATTGTAACTTCTAATGAAGCAATTGCAGATTTTAGTTTTTGTTGTGTAGAAGCATCTAAAGTAGCATTTAAATTTTCAATTAATTTATTTGCATTTTCTAGAAGTATTTCTACTTTATCTTTAACAGGTCCTATTTGATTAGCTAATTCTGCAGTTAATCCTAATTTATCTGACGTTTTTAAAGTATCACCTGATTCTACGAAATTTTTGTCAGAAAAATTATTTAAGATAGCAATTTCTCTTCCACCGATTAAACCCGAATCCATAATTTGAGCTGTACTTGATTTTGCTATTTGAATTTGTTCATTAGTGATTACTAATTCTACTTTCATTTTGCCATCAGGTAACATTTCGATAGTATTAACTTTTCCTATGTTTAAACCATTTATTGTTACTGGCGCAGAAACTACTAACCCAGCCACATTGTCGTATACAGCATATAATTTATTACTGTTATCGAATAAATTTCTTCCTTTAAGGAAAACAAAACCCCAGTAAAATAATACTATGGATAAAATAACTAAAACGGCAACTTTAATTTCTCTAGAAATTTTCAAAATATATTGATTTAAAAAAACAAAAATAGCAATATTTATTTGATTGCCTCGCTTAATTTAATTTTTTTACCATTTTTTATAGGTACAATAAAGGAAGAAGAATAGCCTTTTGCTTTTGCGTCTTCTAACAATTGTTTTGCAGTTGCATAGGAAGTTGTTGAACCATAAAAATATTTATAAATCGCATTTTCTTTTTCGATTGTAATATTTTTTAATCCTTTGAAGTTTTTCGGTAAGGTTTCTAATTTTTTACCACTTGCCGAAATTTGAATTTTAAAAGTTATTCCTTCAATGGCAGATCTATTATCAGTTGCTGGCTTTACCTCTATTTTTTTAGGTTCATCTTTTTTGATAATATCCTTTTTAGGTTCGTCTTTTTTTGGAGTAACGCCTGTTTCTAATTTAAAAAAATCATCTCTATATTCTAAAATTGCTTTGGAGATAGCTTCTGCTAATTTATTTTGTCCATCTGGAGAATTTAAAAAAGCTCCTTCATCTTTATTAGAAACGAAACCCATTTCTATTAACACTCTCGGCATGATAATTTTTCTCAAAACCAAGAATCCAGCTTGTTTTACTCCTCTGTTTTTACTTGTCGTGAATTTGGTAAACGCTTGTTGTACTTTTCCAGCAATATCAATACTTTGTTGAATATTTTCTTCTTGCATGATAGAAATTCCCATTACCGATTCTGGAGATTTTGGATCGAAACCATCATACTTAATTTTATAATCGCTTTCTAAAGTAACTACGGCATTTTCCTTTTTTGCTACTTCTAAATTCGCTGCATTTCTGGTAACTCCCATTACATAGGTTTCGTTTCCGGCTGCAGCCTGATTGTCGTTGGCATTACAATGCATAGAAACAAATAAATGTCCTTTAGATCTGTTGGCAATATTTGCGCGTTCGTTCAACTCCACAAAAACATCCGTTTTTCTAGTGTAAACAACTTCAATATTAGCTTCTTTGGATAAAATTTCACCAACTTTTAAAACCGTATTTAATGAAATTTTCTTTTCAATATTTCCGTGATACGTGGCTCCGTAGTCTTTTCCACCATGACCAGCATCTAAAACAACCTTAAACTTTTTAGTTTGAGCTTGTGCCGTAATCGTTAATAAAAGTACAACTAATACTTGCGTGAATTTTATCATTTTTTTATTTTGATTCTACTATAAAAGCAGATTTATATCCTTTTAATTTAGCTTCGGCTAATAATTTCTTACAAGTTTCCATACTTCCTTCACCATAATAATATTTGTATCCACCATTGATTTGTAAAACCGAAATATTAGTTAACCCGTTAAAGTTTTCAGGAGTTAATTCTAATTTTTTAGTACTAAAACTAATTTGAACTTTATAA
The DNA here is from genome assembly GCA_032121715.1 of Flavobacterium sp. Lineage (GTDB taxonomy): Bacteria > Bacteroidota > Bacteroidia > Flavobacteriales > Flavobacteriaceae > Flavobacterium. The sequence goes on along the minus strand of JAUMDQ010000098.1, from coordinate 3,015 downwards.
CCTGAACCATTTGGTGCTGGATTAATTATGTTTGAATTGGCAACTGTTGAAGAATCTGTTGAAACCAAAAGAACTTCAGTTTCAATTATTGGTTCTTTAATATCTAAAACATTTACAACCGTGTTTGTACCTCTTAAATTGTTTTTATATTCAATAATTGAACGGGCAATAATTTGAGAATAATTTGATTTTCCTTCTTCAGTTTTCATGTATTTAGATTCTTCTAAATTACTTAAAAAACCTAATTCTATTAAAACACCTGGCATAACAGTAGCATCTAAAACCCAAAGTGGTTGTTGGTGCATTCCTAAATCTTTTCTTTGTAAAGAGTTTTTAAAATAACTTTGAACCGTACTTGCAAAATCGATACTTTGCATTAAAGTCTCTTCTTGCATGATTTTTAATCCAATTTGAGTATGTGGATTATTTGGATCGAAACCTTCGTATTTTTCTTTATAATCTTCCTCTAAAGAAATTACGGCATTTTCTGCTTTGGCAATTTCGAAATTCATTCCTGTTCGAGACATACCCATCACCAATGTCATCGCACCAAAAGGTTTTGGAGAAACTGAAGAGTTACAATGCACAGAAACGAATAAATCTGCTTCAAAATCGTTAGCAATTTTAGCTCTATCTACTAATGGTATAAAAACATCCGTTGTTCTAGTGTATTTTATATCGAATTCTGGATAAGCTTCTAAAATTTTTCCAATTCTTAAAACTACATCTAAAGCAATAAGTTTTTCCGTACAGCCATTTTTTTGTGCTCCAGGGTCTTTTCCTCCATGTCCAGCATCTAAAATAACTTTAAATTTCTTTTCTTGAGCATAAGAAAAGATTGATATAGAGAGTAATATAAGTAATAGCGTTTTTTTCATTTTTAAATAAGTTATAATTTTACTAAATAATTAAATTTAACAAAAAATATACGTAAGTTTGACCCATCAAAAATTGAACCAATTTTTACAAAAATAGTATTTATAGATTTGAGTACAAAGATTAATCATATCGTTTTTTTATTTTTTTTTCTAATTGCATGTAATTCAGAAATTTACTCTCAAAACACCAATCCTAAAGATAGTGTTAAAGTGGATGTAAATGAATTAGTTGCCACAAGACCTATAGTAAAAAAAGACTCTACAAAAAAACCACTACTTGAAGGAATTGTAAACCGTAAGGCAAAAGGTTATGAAAAGTTAGACCAACGTAAAAAAAGGTTAACTCTTTATGATGAAGCGGAACTACATTATATAGATTTCGAATTGAAATCGGGAATTATCGTTTTAGACTATGAAAAAAATCTTGTATATGCCGGTAGATTAAAAGATAGCACTGGAAAATATACGCAATATCCATATTTCAAACAAGGTGAAAATATTATTGAACCAGACTCTATTGTATTTAATACCAAAAGCGGAAAAGCCTTAATTTTTAATACAAAAAGTAAACAAGGTGAAATGTTTCTTTACTCTGAAGTATCTAAAAGAGAAAATGATTCTGTGATTTTTTTCAAAAATGCTCGATTTACAACATCTACTAATGTAGAAAAACCAGAATATTATTTTAAAGCGTACAAAGCTAAACTTGTTCCAAAAAAGAAATTTGTTACCGGATTAACTCATATGTACATTGCTGATGTGCCTACTCCTATTGGTGTGCCATTTGCTTTTTTTCCAATGACCAATAAAAATACTTCTGGAGTAATTATTCCTGCACCTGGTCAAAATAATGAACGAGGTTATTTTTTACAAAATGGTGGGTATTATTTCGCTTTGAGCGATTATTATGATTTAGCTGTTTTAGGAGATTATTATACCAACGGAAGTTATGCTTTAAGAACAGAAACTTCGTATGCCAAAAGATATAAATTTAACGGAAATGTACAACTTAGATATGAAAATCAAGTTTTAGGTGAAAAAGGATTTCCAGGCTATGCAAGAACCAATCAATATAATATTCAGTGGTCGCACTCACAAGACGCAAAAGCATCAGCTAATTCTAGGTTTTCATCTTCTGTAAACTTTGGTAGTAGTAAATATTTTAGACAATCTTTAAACTTAATTAATGTAGGATCTAATTTAAATAATACGTTAAGTTCTTCTATCAGTTATTCTAAAACCATCCCAACTATTCCATTAGTAAACTTTGCGGTTGCGGTAACTCACAATCAAAATACGAATACTGAAATTGTAAATTTAACGCTACCTTCTTTTAACGCAAGTGTCGACAGAGTTTTTCCTTTCGCGAAACAAGACGGAATTAAAAAAGGTGTTTTTCAAAACATTAACTTTCAATATAGTTTAAAAGGAGAAAATAGAATTGCTACCAACGAGGAATTTTTATTCAAATCTGAAATGTTTGATACTGCTGTGGCGGGAATTTCACACAATATTCCTATCTCAACAAACTTTAAAATCTTTAAACATTTTAGTGTAACCGCTGGAACTTCATTTGCAGAAAACTGGGTATTTAATACCAACGAAAAAGTTTTCAATACCACAACTAGTAAAGTGGAAACCAATAGAAAAAATGGTTTTGATTCGTACAGAACTTATAATTTTTCAACCAGTGTTGGAACAACAGTTTACGGAACCTATACGTTTAAAGAAACAAATAAAATTCAAGCGATTAGACACTTAATTCGTCCAAATATTTCTTATGGCTATACACCAAGTTTCGGACAATATTATGATCATTACACAGATAATTTAGGTAATTATTATAGTTATAGTCGTTTTGAAAACACCCTTTTAGGCGCACCTGGATTAGGAACTGCCAATTCAATCGGATTCGGTTTAGCCAACTCGTTAGAAGCAAAAGTATTGGACAAAGCCAGTAAAAAAGGAGAAACTAAAAAAATATCGTTATTAAATCAGTTCAACTTTTCAACAGCTTATAATTTTTCTGCAAAAGAATTCAAATTATCTCCCATAAATTTAATTGGTCACATTGGCAGTATTTGTAATATAAGTACAATAGTAAATTGTTCTCATGGATACTACATTATAATAATAT
>JAUMDQ010000097.1:0-5312 GCA_032121715.1 Flavobacterium sp. | reverse complement strand
AAATTAAGGAAACATTAAAAAATCCTCAAGATATTTTGAAATCGGTAGTTTCTTTGCAAGAGGAAAATGCGAAGTTGAAAAAGCAAATGGAACAATTAGTAAAAGAAAAAATCGACGGATTATCAGCGAGTTTAGTTTCTGAATTCACAGAGATAAACGGAATTAATTTCTTAGTAAAACAAGTTGATTTATCCATGAGTTCAACGAAAGATTTAACGCAAGCTATTGGTACATCGAAACCAAATTCGTTTGTAGTTTTAGCTTCAGTTGAAGACGGTTTGCCAAATATTCACTGTTATATTTCTAAAGAATTGGTTGCAGATAAAGGTTTAAATGCTGGAAATGTGATTCGTGAATTAGGAAAACACATTGATGGAAATGGTGGTGGTCAACCTTTTTTCGCATCAGGAAAAGGTAAAAAAGCGAACGGAATTGCTGCAGTTTTAGAAAGTGCGGTGAGTTTTGTGAAGTAAAATATATGGATTAATTAAAAACCCTCCAAAAGTTTCAAACTTTTGGAGGGTTTTTGTTTTAAATAGCTTTTTTATCAATAACCACAGTAGCTTCAATTTCAATTAGCCAATTTCTGTTTCCTAAAATAGTAACACCAACTAAAGTGCTTGCGGGATAATTTTCATTTCCTAAAAACTCTTTTCGGACTTTTCTGAAAATGGGTAAATCTACCTCTGGATTAAAATTCACGATATACGTATTCATTTTTACAACATCTTGAAAACTCGAGTTACATTCTTTTAAAAGAGTTTCTAAATTTTTAAAGGTGGCAATAGTTTGAGCTTCTAAATCGTTTCCTTCGCCAATTTGCCCTGAAATATGTAAGGTTTTAGTTTCTTCGGTTTCTATAAGTACGACTTGTGAAAAGCCTTCGTTTGGATGTAAATATTCTTTTTTGAACATAACTATTAACTTTTTTTAAAACACAGATTGAAGAAATTTTTTAAATTATAGTAATTTCTTTAATCCGTGTTTCTTTTTAAATACTGATAGAGCTTATTTTCTCTCTCCAATTTGTTGACGCCACATTGCGTAATATAACCCTTTTTCAACTAATAAATCTTCGTGTTTTCCTTGTTCGATAATTTTTCCTTGTTCTAACACAAATATTTTATCCGCGTGCATGATGGTTGATAATCGGTGTGCGATTAAAACCGTAATTCTGTTTTCATCGGAAATATTTCTAATCGTACTATTGATTTCTTCTTCGGTAATCGAATCTAATGCGGAAGTCGCCTCGTCAAAAATCAATAAATTTGGGTGTCTTAAAATGGCTCTGGCGATTGATAAACGTTGTTTTTCACCTCCAGAAATCTTAATTCCGCCTTCACCAATAGTTGAATCTAAACCATTTTCAGCTCTAGCTAATAAATTATCACAACTGGCTCTATGCAAAGCATTTAACACTTCTTCATCAGTAGCTTCTGGTTTTACGAATAATAAATTTTCTCTAATTGTTCCTGAAAAAAGTTGCGCATCTTGTGTGACAAATCCTAATTGTTGACGCAATTCTAACATATCGATGGCTTTCGAATCAATTCCGTTGTATAAAACGTGACCAACAGCAGGTTGGTATAAACCTACTAATAATTTCACTAAAGTTGTTTTTCCTGCGCCAGACGGACCAACAAAGGCTACTGTTTCTCCTTGTTTTATATTGAAATTGATGTTTTCAACTGCAGGTTGCTTCGCCGATTTATGTTTGAAACTCACATTTGAGAAAACTAAAGAGCTAATTTTTCCAAAATGTTGTGGAGTTTTTGGTCGGTGTTCTGATTTAGCATTTAATAATTGTTCGAAATTCTCCATTGAAACTTTGGTTTCATTTTTCGCAATGATAAAGGCACTTAATTCTTGTAAAGGATTGAAAATGAAAAAAGTAAAAAACACCATGGTTAATAAATCACCAACGACAATTTTTTCGCTAAATAAAAAGTAATATAAAGCAAAAACCACACAAGTTCTCATGAAATGAACCGTAGTTCCTTGAATAAAACTCAAACTTCGTATAAAACGAATTTTCTGAATTTCCAATTGTAAAATTTTATGTGTGTTCGAATTTAATCGGCCTTCTTCTTGCGCTGTTAACCCTAAACTTTTTACTAGTTCGATGTTTCGTAAACTTTCTGTGGTTGAACCTGCTAAAGAGTTTGTTTGCATGACAATAGTTCGAGATACGGCTTTGATTTTCTTTCCTAAAAACGAACTGATATACGCAATAATCGGAGCAGTAATTACAAATACAAAAGCAATTCTGTAATCAATTCTAGAAATGTAGACGATAACAAATATAAACCCAATTATGGTTTGAAAAATTAACGAAATAGAAAGTGTGATTAGTTTTTCAGAATCGGTTCTGGCTTTTTGTAATTTGCTTAAAGTTTGTCCGCTACTTTGGTCTTCAAAATCAACATAAGGTAAATCTAAAGATTTTTTAATTCCATCAGTATACATTTCTGCACCCGTTCGTTGAATGACTATATTGGTGAAATAATCTTGAAAATTTTTAGTGATTCTCGAAATCATTGCGGCACCAAGCGAAAGTCCTAACCAAAAACCAACCGATTTGATAAAACCGATTTCATTTCCTTTATATTTAGCAATTCCTACACCGCAATCTTGCATTAATTTACCAGTAATAATGGAGTCAGACAAACTAAAACAAATATTAATAGTGGCCATTAATAAGGCGAAAAACAGGAGTAATTTATGTTTTTTTAGATAGGCGTAAAGTAGCTTCATTTTAAAAATTTTATCGTGCAAAAATACGGAATAAAAAGTCTTGCCATAAAATTTTACAACTATTTAACTTGTTTTTGTACTTTTGGGTGAAGATATAAAGAGCAATGAATTTTCAAACACAAATACCTATACAAAAATCTGATTTCCCAATAGATTATAATTCTAAATTATTGTCGTTAGGTTCTTGTTTTGCCGAAAATATGGCGGAGAAATTCGAGTATTTTAAATTTGAAAATGTGGTCAATCCGTTTGGAATTATTTTCAACCCAATTTCTCTTGAAAAATTAATTCTTAGAAGTATTCATAAAAAGTATTTTACAGAAAAAGATATTTTCTTTCATAATGAAGCTTGGCATTGTTATGAAGTACATTCGGAACTTTCGAATCCTGATAAAGAAGAATTTCTTAGTAATTTAAATCGATTAATTGATTCCACAAATCAAGAACTTTCTAAATCAACACATTTAATAATTACCTTGGGAACTTCTTGGGTTTACAGACATATTGAAAGCCATGAAATTGTGGCGAATTGTCATAAAGTGCCACAGAAACAATTTGTAAAAGAATTGCTTTCAATTGCTCAAATTGAAGATAGTTTACAAATTATAATTGCAGAAATTCATACTGTAAATCCGAATTGTAAATTTATTTTCACAGTTTCGCCAGTGCGACATATTAAAGATGGTTTTGTAGCGAATAATGTGAGTAAAGCACATTTGATTTCGGCGTTGCATTCTTCTAGCTTCCAATTCCCAGCTTCGAACTATTTTCCTAGCTACGAAATCATGATGGATGAATTGCGTGATTATCGTTTTTATGGGGAAGATATGTTACATCCAAATCAAACCGCGATTGATTATATTTGGATTAAGTTTTTTGAAAATTACGTGGATGAAAAAGAATTTGGTACGATGCAACACGTTTGTGATATTCAGAAAGCCTTGCATCACAGACCATTTAATCCGAATTCGGAAAGTCATTTAAAGTTTCTAGAGAATTTGAATCAGAAAATAAATACCTTAGTAAAAAAATATCCAAACTTTCAATTTTAATTTATGAGTGCATCAGTACAAAAAACTACTTTTTTCGGAATAGTTACAGAATTTAGAAAATGGATTATTCTAATTTTAGCAGCATTAGTTTTGTTTTTCGGGTACAAATATTTTTCCTCAAAAGGCGACACTTCGGTTGTAGAGTACGACACAGCTTTGATTCAGGAACAAATTAAAAACGTAGGTAAATTGGTAGTTACTGAAGGACATTTTGCAGAAGTGATTACCTATAAAGATTCCAAAAAATATTTAGGTGATTTTATTTCTTTTGAGAAAAAAGCCATTGTGGTTATTAATGCAGATGTTACGGTAAGTTTTGATTTGAGTAAAATGAAATATGATATTGATTCAATCAATAAAGTCATTACAGTTGTAGAAATTCCGAAAGAAGAAATAAAAATTGCTCCAGATTTCAAATATTATAATACCGAATCGAGTACGTTTAACGAATTTACGGGAGAAGATTATAATAAAATAAATAAAATTGCTAGAGCGAATTTGTCTAAAAAAATTCAAGCTTCGACTTTAAAAACCAACGCAAAAAACAGATTGTTATCGGAATTAAATAGTTTGTTTATTGTAACCAAAAACTTAGGTTGGACGATGAAATATAAAGGTGAAGTGATAACTTCCGACAAAGAAATGAAACAGAAGTTTTTAGATTAAAAAAAAAGCCCCTAGGGGGGAATCGGGACTTTTTATTATAACTTACTTTGTAAACTTTGCCAACCACCACCATTTATTGCTTCTATTCCGTTACTTCTTAAAATGGAATTAGCTTGTCCGCTACGCATTCCACTTCTGCAACAAACAATAATAGGTTTGTTCATGGCTATGATGTCATTAATTTTTGTTTGAATAACTTGTAAAGGAATATTTTTGGAGTTTTTAATATGTCCGCCAGCAAATTCTTCATACGTTCTGACGTCTATAATTATAGCGCCTCTTTCCATAAATTCCGTAATCTGTTTGGATTTATCTCCAAAACCTAAAAAATCTAAAATTCCCATATTCATTTGTTTTGAGCAAATATATGGGAATGATAGATTTTAAATTGTAACAAATGTTACTATTAGATATTTGTAGCTTTTTCGAAAATTAATTCTATACCACCATCAATTAAATGCGCCACTTCTGGACGGTTGATTTTTAATTTCTCTAAATGATTTAACACTTTGTCAATTAAATCAGTTAGGTTTTCTCTCTTAGCTAATTCAGCAATTTCAACAGAAAGTAACCAATCGTTTTCATGATTTGCGGTTACTGCTGCAAATGCTTCTTTTAAAGTAATTTCAGCTGGTTTTCCTTCTCTTAAATTTCTTATGTTTTTGTATAAGCTTTCTAGTTCTTCTCTTTTAGCTGATTTTTTTTGTTTTATTGTATGACTTGAAGGTACGTGACTAATCATATCAAAACTATTTACATCTGCTGGTCCTGAAAATGCTGAGATAATTTTTTTACCTACAGCCATATCGTAAATTCCCCATTCTGGAGCAAATAATATGG
>JAUMDQ010000096.1:0-15235 GCA_032121715.1 Flavobacterium sp. | reverse complement strand
TAGAAACGTCTTTTGGATCCATTTTATAAGTGTTGTAGAAAACTCTTGATGCTTCTTTGTATTTTTTAGCATTATTGTAAGCTAAAGCCATTTGCGTGAAAATCGGCTTAAAATTCACAACCGTTTCGTTAATATCAGTTGTAAAAACTTTTTTACCAGTTTTAGTTTCATAATCCAAAGTCGCACGCATTCCATCAACCATTTTAGTAAATGCTTCAGGATTTAAAATTTTAGTAATTTGCATTGGATTTGGTTGTGCTCCTAAAGTTGACATTTCAACTAATGGCGACATCGCTTTATAAAAATTTGAAGCTGTTTTATCATCTTCAGTTGTAGCTACACTTTCTAATTTTGTAAGCATTTCTTTAAACTTCCCAAATTCCTCTGTGGTAATTTGTTCTTTTTCGTATATTTTCTTTAATGTTTTTAATTCATCTTTTTGAGCAAATGTTGTTGTTGCTACTAAAAGTGAAATTCCTAATACAATCTTTTTCATTTTTGTCATTTTTAAGTTTAAAAAAAAGCCCAACGAATTGGGCTTTAAAATTATTCCTATTCTTCGGTGTTGTCACTTTCAATATCCGTGTCATCCGCTTCAGTTGTTTCTTCTTCTGAAGTTTCACTTTCCGATGTTACTATCGGATTGCCATCTTCATCTAATTCTACAACTTCTTCATCTTCACGTAATACTTTAGTTACCGCTGCGATAGAATCGTTTCCTTTAATATTAATTAATCGAACTCCTTGTGTAGCACGACCCATAACTCTTAAATCAGAAACCATCATACGAATCGTTAATCCAGATTTGTTGATAATCATTAAATCATCATCATCAGTTACATTGTTAATAGCAATTAACGAACCTGTTTTTTCTGTAATATTTAATGTTTTCACACCTTTACCACCACGGTTTGTAATTCTGTATACATCTTCTCCGTCGTCGTCAACTAATTTCGTACGTTTTCCGTATCCGTTTTCAGTTACCACTAAGATTTGTGTATCGTTAACGTCATCTTTATTAACCGTTACAATTCCAATTACTTCGTCAGCTTCGTCTTTTAGAGTAATTCCTCTAACTCCAGATGCTGTACGACCCATTGGACGTGTTTTAGCTTCTTCAAAACGAACCATTTTACCAGATTTTCCAGCAATTAAAACTTGGCTTTCTCCGTTAGTTAATTTAGCTCCTAATAATTCGTCACCTTCTTTAATCGTTATAGCTGCTACTCCGTTTACACGAGGTTTAGAATATTTCTCTAAAGATGTTTTCTTAACCTGACCTTGTTTCGTAACCATAATTAAATTATGACTCTTAATATAATCTTGGTCTTTTAAGTCTTGTGTACAGATGTAAGCTTTCACTTTATCATCTGGTTCAATATTTATAATATTTTGAATAGCTCTTCCTTTACTTGCTTTTGTTCCTTCAGGAATTTCATAAACACGCATCCAGAAACATTTTCCTTTTTGCGTAAAGAATAATAAATATTGGTGATTTGTTGCGACAAATAAATGCTCTAAGAAATCTTGATCTCTTGTTCCTGCAGATTTTTGACCCACTCCACCTCTATTTTGCGTTTTGTATTCTGATAATGAAGTACGTTTGATGTAACCCGCATGAGAAATTGTAACTACTACATTTTCATCGGCAATTAAATCTTCGATACTTACATCTCCACCAGAATATTCAATCACAGAACGACGTGCATCTCCGTATTTTTCTTTTATTTCAGCTAATTCGTCTTTAATCAATTGCATTCTTAATTCTTTACTAGCTAATAATTCTTTTAAACTAGTAATTAATTTCATGATTTCGTCAAATTCAGCTCTTAACTTATCTTGTTCCAGACCTGTTAATTGACGTAAACGCATTTCAACAATAGCACGAGCTTGTAATTCAGATAATTTGAATCTTTCAATTAATCTTGCTCTTGCTTCTTCACCATCTTTCGAACCTCTAATAATTTTAATTACTTCGTCAATATTGTCTGATGCGATAATTAAACCTTCTAAAATATGGGCTCTTTCTTCTGCTTTTCTTAATTCATATTGTGCTCTTCTAACCACAACTTCATGACGGTGTTCCACGAAATGGTGAATTAAATCTTTTAGATTTAACATTTGTGGTCTTCCTTTTACTAAAGCAATATTGTTAACACTGAAAGAAGATTGTAATTGTGTAAATTTATAAAGTGTATTTAAAACTACATTTGGAACTGCATCACGTTTTAATTCGTAAACGATACGCATACCTGTTCTATCCGATTCATCACGAATCGTAGAAATACCTTCAATTTTTTTCTCATTAACTAAATCAGCCGTTTTCTTAATCATATCGGCTTTGTTAACTTGGTATGGAATCTCAGTTACGATGATAGACTCTTTACCATTCACTTCCTCAAACATTGTTTTGGCACGCATTACAATACGACCTCTACCTGTTTTAAAAGCTTCTTTTACACCTTCATATCCGTAGATTGTTCCTCCAGTTGGAAAATCGGGTGCTTTTATATATTTGATTAATTCGTCAATTTCAATATCTGTATTATCAATGTAAGCTAACGTTCCATCAATAACTTCAGATAAATTGTGTGGTGCCATGTTTGTTGCCATACCTACAGCAATACCAGAAGCACCATTAATCAATAATGTTGGTACTTTCGTTGGCAATACTTTTGGCTCTTCTAAAGTATCATCGAAGTTTAATTGAAAATCAACTGTTTCTTTGTCGATATCTGCTAACATTTCTTCAGATATCTTTCTCATTCTAGCCTCGGTGTAACGCATTGCTGCTGGACTATCACCATCAACCGAACCAAAGTTACCTTGACCGTCAACCATTAAATAACGTAAACTCCACTCTTGCGCCATACGAACCATAGCATCATAAACTGAAGTATCTCCGTGTGGGTGATATTTACCCAAAACTTCTCCAACAATTCTGGCAGATTTTTTATGGGCTCTATTAGAAAAAACTCCTAATTCATACATTCCAAACAAAACTCTTCTATGCACTGGTTTTAAACCATCTCGCACATCTGGTAATGCTCTGGATACAATAACCGACATCGAATAATCGATGTAGGCTGACTTCATTTCATCTTCAATATTAATAGGAATTAACTTTTCTCCGTCAGACATAGGTATTTATTTAATTTTTACTCATTTTTTTTAAACGTGCCAATATACGATTTTTTGCGTTTTTTAAAAGTAAAATTTCTAACAAAATCTAAATACTTATCAACAATAATCAAGGAAATTTTTAACAAATAATAACTGTTTTCGTTTTTATTTCTCATTTTTTTTTTGTCAATTAGCAATATTATAGTGCCTTTTTTAAATCGTACTATTCTATTTTGTATTTTTACAATAGATTTAAAGATTTTATGGAAGATAATTTTTCACCAAGAGTAAAAGATGTGATTCAGTTCAGCAAAGAAGAAGCCTTACGATTAGGCCACGACTTTATTGGTACAGAACATTTACTTTTAGGTATATTGAGAGATGGAAATGGAAGCGCTATTGATATCTTAAACTTTCTAAATATCAATTTTGATATCTTAAGAAAAAAAGTGGAAGTATTGAGTCCAGCCAATCCAAGCGGCGTAAGTAACAACGATAAAAAAAACCTACACTTAACCAGACAGGCAGAAAGAGCTTTAAAGTACACCTTTTTAGAAGCTAAAGTTTTTAACACTACATCTATAAGCACAGCTTTGTTATTATTATGTATATTAAAAAACGACAATGACCCCACAACTAAGTTACTAAACAAGTTGAAAATTAATTATGATAACGTAAAAGATATTTATATGAGCCTGAACAACAGTGAAGATGACAATATTTTAAAAAATTCACCTAGAGCAGAAAATTTTGATGATTCTGGCGATGATAATTTTAAAGACAGCGGTCCAACTCCGCCAAGCAATAGTGGAAGCAAAACGACTAAAAAATCTAAAACGCCTGTATTAGATAATTTCGGAAGAGATTTAACCGAAATGGCAGAAGAAGGAAAATTAGACCCAGTTGTTGGACGTGAAAAAGAAATTGAACGTGTTTCGCAAATTTTAAGTCGAAGAAAGAAAAACAATCCACTTTTAATTGGTGAACCAGGTGTAGGAAAATCAGCCATTGCGGAAGGTTTAGCCTTAATGATTGTAAAGAAAAAAGTATCTCGTATTTTATTCAACAAGCGAGTTGTTACACTAGATTTAGCTTCTTTAGTTGCTGGTACGAAATATCGTGGTCAGTTTGAAGAACGCATGAAAGCCGTAATGAACGAATTGGAAAAAAACGACGATATTATTCTTTTTATTGACGAAATTCATACCATTGTTGGTGCAGGTGGTGCAACAGGTTCACTTGACGCAAGCAACATGTTTAAACCAGCTTTAGCACGTGGAGAAATTCAATGTGTGGGCGCAACGACTTTGGATGAATACAGACAGTATATCGAAAAAGATGGCGCTTTAGAACGTCGTTTTCAAAAAGTAATTGTAGAGCCAACTACTGTGGAAGAAACGATTACTATTTTAAATAATATTAAAGGTAAATATGAAGATCATCATAACGTAACATATACTCCAGAAGCCATTGAAGCTTGCGTGAAGTTAACAAGTCGTTATATGACGGATCGTTTTTTACCAGACAAAGCTATTGATGCTTTAGACGAAGCAGGTTCTCGTGTTCACATCACAAATATTGAAGTGCCAAAACAAATTTTAGAGTTAGAAAAACAATTAGAAGAAGTTCGTGAATTGAAAAATTCGGTTGTTAAAAAACAAAAATTTGAAGAAGCTGCGAAATTACGTGACGACGAAAAGAAAATTGAAAAAGACTTAGCCATTGCTCAAGAAAAATGGGAAGAAGATTCAAAATCTAACCGAGTTATTGTTACTGAAGATAATGTTGCCGATGTAGTTTCAATGATGACAGGAATTCCTGTAAACAGAATTGCACAAACAGAAAGCAATAAACTAGCGCATTTACCAGAACTTATCAAAGGAAAAGTAATTGGACAAGATGAAGCGGTTCAAAAAATCGCAAAATCAATTCAAAGAAATAGAGCTGGATTAAAAGATCCTAATAAACCAATTGGTTCGTTTATCTTTTTAGGTTCAACTGGAGTTGGAAAAACGCAATTAGCGAAAGTTTTAGCGAAAGAATTATTTGACTCTGAAGATGCGTTAGTTCGTATCGACATGAGTGAATACATGGAAAAATTTGCTATTTCTCGTTTAGTTGGAGCACCTCCAGGATATGTTGGCTACGAAGAAGGTGGACAATTAACAGAAAAAATCAGAAGAAAACCTTACGCTGTTGTTTTACTTGACGAAATTGAAAAAGCACATCCTGATGTATTCAATATGATGCTTCAAGTTTTAGATGATGGTTTCTTAACGGATAGTTTAGGAAGAAAAATTGATTTCAGAAATACGATTATCATTATGACTTCTAATATTGGCGCACGCCAATTGAAAGATTTCGGTCAAGGTGTCGGTTTCGGAACGGCTGCAAAAACAGCTCAAGCAGATGATCACAACAAATCAGTGATTGAAAATGCCTTGAAAAAAGCTTTTGCTCCAGAATTCTTAAATAGAATTGATGATGTAATTGTATTCAACAGTTTAGAAAAACATGATATTGATAAAATTATCGATATTGAAATGGAAAAACTTATTTTACGAGTAAAAGATTTAGGTTACACATTAAACATTTCAGAAAAAGCAAAAGATTTCATTGCTGAAAAAGGTTTCGACAAACAATTTGGAGCGCGTCCATTAAAAAGAGCGATTCAAAAATATGTGGAAGATGCTTTAGCCGAAGAAATTATTACCTCTAAAATTCATGAAGGCGATATCATCTTTATGGATTTAGATGAAGTGGCTCAAGAACTGAATATCAAAATAGAAAAAACAGAAAAACCTGCTAATTAGCAGGTTTTTTTTTATCACTAAAATAAAATTCTTATTTCTTCAAAAATGGCATTTTAACCACTTTCGCTTTAATATCTTTATTTCTAATTCTAATATAAATTTCTGAATCTGGAGTGGCTAATTCAGTTGGAACATATCCCATACCAATTGCAATTCCTAAAGATGGTGATTGTGTTCCAGAAGTTACAATTCCGACTACATTTCCATTTGCATCAGCAATTTCATAATCGTGGCGAGGAATTCCTCTATCTACCATTTCAAAACCAACTAATTTTCTAGAAACACCAGCTTCTTTTTGTTTTTTCAAGTTTTCTGAATTCGTAAATTCTTTATCAAACTTCGTAATCCAACCTAAACCAGCTTCTAAAGGTGAAGTCGTATCATTAATATCGTTTCCATATAAACAGAATCCCATTTCTAAACGTAACGTATCACGAGCAGCTAATCCAATTGGTTTAATACCAAAAGGTGCACCAGCTTCAAAAACTTTTGCCCAAATTGTAACGGCATCTTCATTTTTAAAATAAATTTCAAATCCACCTGAACCTGTATAACCAGTAGCCGAAACAATTACATCTTGTTTTCCTGCAAATTCGCCAATTTGAAAAGTATAATAAGGCATATTAACTAAATCAATTGAAGTCAAACTCTGCATGGCTTCTGCTGCTTTTGGTCCTTGAATTGCTAATAAAGAATACCCATCAGAAAGATTTTGCATGTCTACACCTAAATCATTATGTGATGAAATCCAATTCCAATCTTTTTCAATATTAGAAGCATTAACCACTAACATATAATGATTATCTGCAATTTTATATACAATTAAATCGTCTACAATTCCACCTTCATTATTTGGCAAACAAGAATATTGCGCTTTTCCATCTACTAATTTAGACGCATCATTTGAAGTTACTTTCTGAATTAAAGCCAAAGCGTTTTCTCCTTTTAAGAAAAATTCACCCATGTGCGAAACGTCAAAAACACCCACACCAGTTCTTACGGTTTCGTGTTCTGCGTTTACTCCTTCATATTGCACAGGCATATTGTAACCTGCAAACGGAACCATTTTCGCTCCTAAACTTTCGTGAATAGCTGTTAATGCTGTATTTTTCATTGTGTGATGTTATAAAATTTCAAGTTGCTAATGTATTGAAAATTCTTAAAAAAATAAACCCAAAAAGTCATAAATATTAAGAATATCACAAAATAAAGTTTTAATACTGATAATAGTTGCATTTTAGGAATTGTTTATGGAATTTTGTCATCTAAAACTATAACAAATGCATTACATAGATTCGTCATTACTTACGATAGATAAAGTTAGAGAAATTGTTTTCGAAGGAAAAAAACTAGGACTTTCAGAAGAAGCTACTTCAAAAATTGAAAGATGTAGAACATATTTAGATGACAAAATGGCTTCCCATGATGGTGCTATTTATGGAATTAATACTGGTTTTGGTTCGTTATACAACATCAAAATTTCGACAGAAAACTTAACGAAATTACAAGAAAACTTAATGAAATCTCACGCTTGCGGAACAGGTGATGAAGTTCCTCATGAGATTGTCAAAATTATGTTGTTATTAAAAATTCAATCGTTGAGTTATGGCCATTCAGGTGTGCAATTAGCAACTGTTAATCGTTTGATTGATTTTTACAATAATGATATTTTACCAGTTGTTTATACACAAGGTTCATTAGGTGCAAGTGGCGATTTATCACCATTAGCACATTTATGTTTGCCTTTAATTAATGAAGGCGAAGTGTACTACGATGGATTCCGTCAGCCCGCACATAAAGTTTTAGAGAAATTAAACCTTTCTCCTATTACTTTAAAATCGAAAGAAGGTTTAGCTTTATTGAACGGAACACAATTTATGAGTGCTTATGGTGTTTATAATTTGATTCAAG
This sequence comes from Flavobacterium sp., assembly GCA_032121715.1. GTDB lineage: Bacteria > Bacteroidota > Bacteroidia > Flavobacteriales > Flavobacteriaceae > Flavobacterium. The sequence goes on along the minus strand of JAUMDQ010000096.1, from coordinate 7,388 downwards.
CCGATAAATTATCGCAATTAGCCAATATTGTTGCAGCGGTTTCTTTAGAAGGTTTTGATGGAAGAAAAGAACCATTTAATGAATTAATTCATTTGGTTCGCCCACATAAAGGACAATTATCAACAGCAGCACATATGTTAGAGTTGTTAGAAGATAGCGAAATTATTGCACAACCTAAGAAACACGTTCAAGATCCCTATTCTTTCAGATGTATTCCACAAGTTCACGGTGCTTCTAAAGATGTAATTGATCACGTGAAAAAAGTATTTACTACGGAAATTAATTCGGTGACTGATAATCCAAATATTTTTGTTGGGGAAGATGAAATTATTTCTGGTGGAAATTTCCACGGACAACCTTTAGCGATGTCTTTAGATTATTTAGGAATTGCTTTGGCAGAATTAGGAAGTATTTCAGAAAGAAGAACGTATCAATTAATTTCTGGCTTAAGAGAATTGCCTGCGTTTTTAGTAAGCAATCCGGGATTGAATTCAGGATTTATGATTCCACAATATACAGCAGCGAGTATTGTTAGTCAAAATAAACAATTGGCAACTCCAGCAAGTATTGATAGTATTGTTTCGAGTAACGGACAAGAAGATCACGTAAGTATGGGTGCAAATGCGGCGACTAAAACATTGAAAATTGTTGAAAATTTAGAGCGTATTTTAGCTATTGAATTATTCAACGCTTCACAAGCTATTGAATTTAGAAGACCTTTAAAATCAAGTGATTTCATTGAAATGTTTGTAAAAACTTACAGAAAAGATGTTCCTTTGGTTACAGAAGACAGAATTTTACATTACGATATTGAAAAATCAATTCACTTTTTGAAAAGCTTTCAAGTAGAAGCTTAAAATAAGGCAAAAGTAAAAACACAAAAGAGCCAAGTCAAGTGGTTTGAGCTGACTAAAATATATCAAAAAAGGCAAAAGTTGAATTATTCAAAACTTTTGCCTTTTTCAATTTACTTGACTCTTTTTACTTTTACCTTTTTACTTGGCTCTTTTTACTTGGCTCTTTTCAACTATCTCAAAAACACCAATACAATTCCGACAATAGCAGGAATTCCTTGTACGAAAAAGATTCTTTTCGAAACCGAATACCAACCATATAAAGCTGCGACTAAAACGCAACCTAAGAAAAAGAAAGCGATATTTTTACTCCAAATTTCATCGGAAATAAATAAAGACCAAATTAAACCTGTCGCTAAAAATCCGTTGTACAAACCTTGATTGGCAGCTAACGTTTTTGTCGGTTCAAATAAATGTTCTGGTAAAGTTTTGAATACTTTTTTACCAGTTGTGGTCCAAACAAACATTTCTAACCATAAAAAGTAGATATGAAGTAAGGCTACAATTATAATGCTAATTTTTGATAGAATTTCCATAATTACTTGTTTTTATTTTTCAGCAAATAAACCATAATAGCAGCTCCACAAATGATTTCTAAAACAACTCCAACGCTAAAAATTAATTTCGCGCCAGGCCATTCCATTATTTTGAATAAGGCACCGAATGCTACAATAAAACTGCAACCAATAAGTATCAATAATAATTTTTTGAATTTATCGTCCATTAACTTAGTGATTTATGAATTCTTTTATGTTTGGTTTGTATTAAATTGTCATTTCCTGAAATCACACTAATGCTTCCGTTTATTTCAAACATAGCTAATTTTACGTGCTTATAATTTTCCAAACCATGTTCTCTAATAACTTCATCTAATTCATCTGAAGTGATGTCTAATCTTGATAATGCTTTAAAATCGATTATTCCGTCGTGAATTAAAATCTCAGGTTTACTTTGTACCAATTGACTTAAAAGCGCAGAACTATTAACCGTTTTTTTAAATATGAAATTGACTAAAAAAAGAGAAAATGCAGCTATAATTCCGCCCTCGAGCGAAATATCACTTCCCACCATGGCATTTTGAACGGCGTTGCTAATCAATAAAATCAAGACAATGTCTGAAGCATTTAATTGTGATAATTCTTTTTTACCGAAAATGCGCAAAGCAATTACCATAAAAAAGTAAACACAAATACTTCTAATTACAATATCTATATATGGATTCATTTAGTTTTTTTTAATACGATTACAATAATAGAAACAATCGCAATTGCTTCACTTAGTGTTCCAGAAATTAAAAGCATACTTGCAAATGGCCAATGCATTATTTTAAAAAGCGCTCCAACAATAGTTAATAACATTCCCAAAAGAAATAAAACTAACGGAATTTTGTACTGACTTTTCATATAATTTTATTTGAAATTTTTCTCGATGGCTTTAATCATTTCACCTGCAATATCTTTCTGAGTGGCACCTTCAATTCCTTCTAATCCTGGAGAAGAATTTACTTCCAACAACAACGGACCTTTACTAGAACGAATAATATCAACTCCAGCGACTTTTAAATTCATCGCTTTAGCGGCCTTTATCGCAATTTTTTTCTCATCTGAAGTTACTTTCACTACAGAAGCCGTTCCACCTAAATGAATATTGGCACGGAATTCTCCTGGAGCTGCTTCACGTTGCATGGCCGCAACCACTTTCCCATCAACTACAAATAAACGTAAATCTTTACCGTTAGCTTCTTTGATAAATTCTTGAACTAAAATATTCGCATTTAAACTTTTGAAAGCATTGATTACAGATTCAGCAGCTTTTTTCGTTTCAGCTAAAACCACACCTTTTCCTTGTGTTCCTTCTAATAATTTTACGATTAATGGCGAACCACCAACCATTTTAATTAAATCGTCAGTATCTAATGGTGAATTGGCAAAACCTGTTGTTGGAATGTCAACACCATTATTTAACAACAATTGTAATGAAAATAACTTATCTCTCGATTGAGTAATCGCCGCCGCATTGTTTAAAGCAAAGACTTTCAACGCTTCAAACTGACGTGTTAAGGCACAACCATAATACGTCATACTTGGACGAATACGAGGAATTATTGCATCGAAATCACTCAAAACCAAACCTCCACGATAATGGATTTCTGGATTAGAAGCGCTTAATTTCATGTAACAATATTTCAGGTTTAAGAAATGCATTTCGTGTCCGCGCATTTCACCCGCTTCAATAATTCTTCGGTTACTATATAAATCAGGATTACTGGCTAAAAGTCCAATTTTTAATCCTTTTTTACTGGGTTCGTTGTAATAAAATTCTTTTAAACTTTCCGTTGAAGGTTGTCCTAATTCGAATTTTTTTTCTGGGTCGACAATTAATCTTCCCACCATAGCTTCTCTACCTAATAACATTCTGAAACCCATGGAATCTCTGTTAGTAAGCGTTACTTCAACTTGCCAATTATGACTTCCTAATTCAACATCTGTGCGAATAACGTATCTTTTTTCTCGAGTTCCGTTAGAACTTTTTACAATTCTTTGATCTACTAATTGTGCTTCACAATGAATAATTGATTTCGAGTTATTTTGAATCGGATTGATGTCGAATTTTAACCATTCGGCACCATTCTTTTCAAAAATTTTGATATTGATAGCGTGTAAAGCTGAAGTTTTTGCTCCTGAATCAACACGTGCTTTTATAGCTGGAATTCCTAATTGCGGAAACGAGCACCATTCTTCACTACCAATTAACGTTTTATCTTGCATTTGCATTTAATTTGAAATCTAATTTAATATTATTTTTTTATAATCTGATGGTGTTTCTATTATTTTTTCGGAAACACATTGTCTTCTTTTTTAATGTCAGCCATTAATCCATTATTATCAATAACAATTGATTTTATATTAGATGAAATCGTATTTAAGTAAAAAACATAAGTAGGAATTGCCCATTCCCAAGGCGACAACACCTGTCTTGACAAACCTGTTTCATTAGGTTTTTCCCAACGCAATAAAGCATTTGGAATATAAATCATTTCTTTTCTTCCGTCAATATATTCCACTAAAACGTCAATAGGCATTGGCATATTTCCAATTCTTTGTAGTGTAATTGAAGTTTTTCCATTAATTTCAACAACATCTTTTATAGCGTAATCTATTGTATTGGTTGTTTGCGTCCACTCGTTCATATACCAATTTAAATTCGCGCTTGTAATTTTCTCTGCAGTATGAATAAAATCTGTTGGCGTAGGGTGAGAAAATTTATAATCGCTAAAATAACGCTTTATGGTTTTCATGAAATTTTCTTGTCCAATAATGTATTCTAGTTGAGTTAAAAACAAATTTCCTTTACTGTAGGATGAAATACTATACACTCTATTTTCATCAAATCTATCAGCATGAACACATTGCGGCATTTCACGAAGTGATTTGGCCATAAAAACATAATTTTTATAAGAATCTTCATGAGGATTGGCAAGTTTTGTTTTAGCCAATTCGTTCATTCCATAGTTTTCTAACCAAGTTGTCATTCCTTCATCCATCCAGCCGTGTTTAGCTTCATTAGTTGCTAATATGTGCTGAAACCAAGAATGTCCCATTTCATGAGCAATTAATCCTGTTAATCCTTCTAATTCTCCTTCACCAAGAACAAGAGTACACATGGCATATTCCATTCCGCCATCACCACCTTGAATAACTGAATATTGTTTATATGGATAGTTCCCTACAGTTTTATTGAAAACATCCATCAATTTAGCTGTGTTAGGCTGGAGTTTTTTCCAATTTTCAATAATTTTTGGATTATTCTTGTATAAGAAATGAAGTTTTACACCATTAGGGCCTTCAAACGTATCGTGAATGTAACTTTTATCGGCTGCCCAAGTAAAATCATGAACCATTGGAGCATTAAAATGCCAAATTAGTTTTTTTGTTTTTTTGGGTGTTTTTACAATTGTTCCTACATCTTCATATCCTTTTCCTATTTCATTTGGGTTTTGAAGATAACCTGTACTTCCTAAAATATAGTCTTTATCAATAGTGATTTTCACATCAAAATTTCCCCAAACCCCATGAAATTCTCTCGCTACATAGGGGTCAGCTTGCCAACCATCAATATCATATTCTGCTATTTTTGGATACCATTGCGACATAGAAAGTTCTACACCTTCCTTATTATTTCTTCCAGAACGACGAATTTGTACCGGAACTTGTCCTTCAAAATTGGATACAAATGTTGTACTTTGTTTGGGTAACAAAGGTTTTGCTAAAGTTACTTCTAAAATAGTACCTACTTCCCTATTTTGTACAATTACTCCATCTTGCATTAAGTTTTTAACATGTAAAAAACCTATTTCGTTTGGTTTCAATTTAGAAATTCTACTTTCTTTAATTTCTTTATCGCCTTGTTTAATTTTAGTAACCATTCGTCCATCAGGATCTTTAATATTTTGCAAACGAATATCCATGGCGCTTCCTGGTTGAAAAGCATTGTTATATAAATGAAAATATACTTTTCGTAAAGTATCCGTTGAATTATTAGTGTAAACTAAATTTTGTGTTCCTTTATATTGATAGGTTTTCACATCCATATCAACTTCCATTTTATAATCAACGTGTTGTTGCCAATAGCCTGAATTTGGATTATTTTGTGCGAACGAAAATCCTGTAACAAGGACAAACATAGTAGTAATTAAATTCTTCATAAGTAATATTTTGGTATAAATAAGAAAACCACAAAGATAAACGCGAAGTTTAAACTTTGTGGTTTTTTAACGATTTTATAAGAATTATTTTTTTGCCATTTTTTCAGCTAAAAGTAACGCATTGTATGCATTTACAATTTTACCCGTTTTAGAAACATCCGAAAAACTAGCTTTATGTTTGTCTTCACCAACTGAAACTGTATTCACTAAAGAAGTTCCACTTTCCATAATTACTTGTTTAACTTGGATAGCCGTTAAACTTGGATAGTAAGAACGAATTAAAGCTGCTACACCTGCAACATTAGGAGAAGCCATTGAAGTTCCTTGTAAATATTCGTAAGTATTTAATGGAGTTGTTGCATAAATTTTTTCTCCAGGAGAGAAAATATCAACATTATTTTTTCCATAATTAGAAAATCCTGCCACCATTTTAGAACCATATTCTGGAGCTAACGCACCAATAATTAATACATTTTTTGCAAATTCTGGAGAATTGTCATACGTATCATTTGGATATTTATTTGTTGTATCTAAATCAAAAGATTCGTTTCCTGCTGCAATAACTAAAAGTACATCTTTAGATTCTGCATATTTGATAGCATCGATAACCCATTCTTTATTTTGAGAAAAATATTTTCCGAAAGAACCGTTGATTACTTTTGCCCCATTGTCTACAGCATAACGAATTCCTAAAGCGATATCTTTGTCATATTCATCGCCATCTGGCACCGCACGAACTGCCATAATCGACACGGTATTTGCAACACCATCTCCACCTTTTTTGTTTCCTCTAACTTGCGCAACAATTCCAGCTACGTGTGTTCCATGTTTTGCTTCTTTTGGTTCTGGACCCACAACATTATTATTACCATATTTAGTATCAGTAATATCATTTGGATTATCACCAACAATTTTTCTACCATCATAATCAACATTTAAATTGTAGTTTAATTGACCATAAACATAATCTTTAAATTCTTCAATTTGTTTATCAAATTCTGCTTTTGGAGTTCCTGTTAAAATTTGAGAAAACATCATTTTAGCTTGTAATAAACTTTGATCTGTAGTCTCAATTTTCTTTACATCTTCTAGAGTATAATTTTCTTTTTTCAAATGTGTTTTAATTGCTTTATCAGCATTTAAAATCATATCTAATTGTTGCTTATTACCTTGTAATCCTTGAATTTCTTCCTCTAATTTTGTTTTAGCTTTAGCATATTCTGGAGTATTTGGTCCTTTTTTTACGATACGTGTCATTTCTAATTGTTCATGAACGGCATCTCCTAAAAAATTCCAACCATGCATATCATCTACGTAACCGTTTTTATCGTCGTCAATTTTATTTCCAGCAATTTCTTTAGGATTGGTCCAAATTACAGCTTTTAAATCTTCGTGATTGATATCTACACCAGAATCTACAATTCCAACAATAACTTTTGTAGCTTTTTTTCCTTTAAGTAATTCAGCGTAAGCTCTATCTACACTCATTCCCGGAACCGTATCCTTTACTAAATCTAAATGACTCCAACGTTGCAAATCTTTTTCTGCTAATGGCGTTGTTTTTAAAGGCATTTTATCAATGCTTTCAACTGGGGCTGAAACCATTTTAGCGGATCCACAACCTGTTAAAGCTAATGCAATAGCTGCTGATAAAAATAAAGGTTTAAATAAAATTCTCATATGTTTTAATTTAATTAATCAATTTTGTTTAATATTAGTAGTTGTAACTTGTTTAGTGTTACAATTTAATGCGTTTTTTAAAAAATATCTTCGCAAGTAAAAACTTCTTTTAATCTTACGCCTTTCTCAGTTCTTTCAACCGTAATGAT
>JAUMDQ010000095.1:0-17575 GCA_032121715.1 Flavobacterium sp. | reverse complement strand
AATACATTTATCGCAAATATGCGAATCAATACCTGCAATTAATAAATTTGTTTCTGGCTTTTTCCTTCCACAAAACGAACATTCTAATACTTCTTTTGCCATTTCTTTTTTAGTGTTCAGTATTCATCATTTAGCGTTCAGTAAATCTGGTTACTAAATAGTGAAAACTTAAAATTATCTTCTTAATACTTCATCAATCATTCCGTATTCTTTTGCTTCATCTGCAATCATCCAATAATCGCGTTCGCTATCTTTGAATACTTTATCAATAGGTTGTTTTGAGTGTGAAGAGATGATTTGATATAACTCATCTTTTAACTTCAACATTTCTCTCAAGTTAATTTCCATATCTGTTGCAACTCCTTGTGCGCCACCTGATGGTTGGTGAATCATAACTCTTGAATGTGGTAAGGCCGAACGTTTACCTTCTGCACCTGCACATAATAAAACCGCACCCATTGACGCTGCCATTCCTGTACAAATTGTTGCCACATCTGGTTTGATGTATTGCATCGTATCGTAAATACCTAAACCTGCATATACACTTCCACCTGGAGAGTTGATATAAATTTGAATGTCTTTAGAGGCATCTACACTTTCTAAAAACAATAATTGTGCTTGAATAATATTTGCCATATAATCGTCCACACCCGTTCCCATAAAGATAATTCTATCCATCATTAAACGAGAAAAAACGTCTAATTGAGAAATGTTTAATTGGCGTTCTTCAATAATATAGGGCGTTAAACTACCAACCAATTTATCGTAATACAAACTATTTACACCGTGTTTTTTTGTCGCAAATTTTTTAAATTCTTTTCCGTAGTTCATTTTAAATTTTATTTAAAAGTTGATGGTTTAAAGTTTGGTTCTAAATATAAAAAACGTCAAACCAAAATGGTTTGACGTTCAAATATACTAATTTTTATCAATATTACATTTCGCCATACATAGCTTTAACAAAATCTTGATAGTTTACTTCTTTTTCCGTTGCTTTTACGTTTGTTTTGTATAAGTCAATCATTTTTAAGCTTAAAACTTGGTCAGAAATACGCTTAATTTCTTCTTGGTTAGACATTACTCTTGAAACAATTCCGTCTACTTCTGCATCCGTTGCATTACCTTGTCCGAATTGTGCCATTTGTTGTCTGATTAATCCTGAAGTAAAATCTTTTAATTCTTCAAATCTAACTTGTAAGTTATTTTGAATGAAAATTTTAGATTCGATTAATTGGTAACGTAAACCTCTTTCTGATTTTGCAAATTCAACCTCAGCTTGTTCAGCAGTTAAAGGTGTTTCACCAATAGTTTGGATCCATTTCTTTAAGAATGTTTCTGGTAAATCAAATTTTGTAGTTTCTAATAAAGCTTCAGTCACATCATTTAAAAACTTTTGGTCAGCTTGCTGAACGAATTGTTGTTCTGCATCTTCTTTGATTCTTTCTTTTAATCCTTCTAAAGTTGTTACTTCTCCGTTAGGGAATAATTTCGCGAATAATTCGTCATTAATTTCTGCTTTTTCAATAGATTGAATGGCATCAATTGTGAAATTAACTTCAATATCTAAACCATGAACATCGTCATGAGCAACTTTTAAATAATCCATTAATTGGTGATCATCGTTAAATAAACCTTTCGTTTTTAAAACTACTACATCACCTACTTTTTTACCGATAAATTGTTTTGCTGTTTTCGCATCAGCAAAAATATCTAAACTAATTAAAGCTTGGTTTTCAATTCCTTTTTCTTCGTTAGAGAATGTTCCGTTAATTTCGAAACCTTCTTTTACTTCTGTTTCAGTAAGAATTTTACCGTATTGTTTTTGAATTCTTTCCACTTGCTCGTTTAACAAAGCGTCGTCAGCGATAATTTTATAACGTGTAACACCTGCAGCTCTTGCTAAGTCAACAGAAAATTCTGGTGCTAAACCTAATTCATATTCAAAAACTAATTCATCTGCTTTCCAATCGAAATTCTCGTCAATACGAGGTAAAGCATTACCTAATAAATCTAATTTTTCTTTAGCGATATAATCTGTTAAACCTTTGTTTACTAATTTACTAACTTCTTCAATGATAGCAGGCTTTTCAAATTGTTTTCTCACAACATCCATTGGAGTTTTTCCTTTTCTAAAACCAGGTAAAGTAGCCGTTTTTCTTTTAACTTCTAAAAAATTTTCAATTTTTTCAGTATATTCATATTTACCAATTGTAATTTTTACAACGGCATTTAAAGCGTCAATGTGTTCTTTTCTAATGTTCATTTTTATTGATTTTTTGAAGTATAAAATATGGGTTGCAAAATTATATAATTTTTGCAACCCATACAAGTTTTTAATTTATTGAATTTTAGATTTATAGAATTCCTATTTGTCAATAAAAATTTTATTCAAAATATACTGACTAATAGAAAGTATAATACTAAAAATTATAGCTTGAATAAAAGTCATACTAATTCCATCAATAAAATAATCTGCTACTTTGACAATAATTGCATTGATTACTAAAAGAAATAATCCTAATGTAAAAAAAGTTACTGGAATGGTAAGAATTACTAAAACAGGTTTTAAAAAAGTATTTAAAAGCGATAAGGCAACTGCCATAAAAATAGCTGCTGTATAATCTGTAATTTCAATTTTTAAAAAATGAGATATGACAACTATTAGTATTGTTGAAATAAGTAATTTAATAAGATAATTTTTCATTATTGTTTGTTTAAATTTAAAATGTAAATATAAAAAAATAGGCACCAAAAATGATGCCTATTTAAAATTTATTTAAAATTCTAACTTAGTTTGAAGGAACAATGTTTATTCCTGGGAAATAAGTTGGATTATGTAAAGGTAATTTTGCTTTGAAACTTGCGTTAATTACTTTGATAATTTCATTAGCAATTACTGCATAACCACGTGCATTTGGATGCACACCGTCTAAAGAAAATAAAACTTGACCTTCTGTAGCAGAACCACTAAAATAGTTAGCTGTATAGATAGAACCTGTTTCAATTTTTAAACCAGTAACTAATTTATTCATAATAGCATTCATATCAGCTACAGCAACAACAGTATGTCCAGCGGCAGTGTTTTTAGCATTTGCAATAGAAACAATTGAAGCATTAAAAGCTGAAGTTGCAGCAGCTACTTTTGCTTTTTCATTAGCTGTCAACACCCATTTATTTGCTAAAGGATAAGTAATACCATTTAAATTGATTAATGGTGATGGTGCAGAAGCATTTGGCTGACCAATAATTCCACTAGCAGTCAAAACAATTAAATCTGCAGAAGTAGCTTGACGCGCTTTTCCAAAAATTGCTCCGAAAGCAGCCGCTGTAGGAGCACCTAAAGAAGGAGTTAAAGCTCCAGTAATCTGAGCACTTCTATCCGCAGCATCAACATCAATTATCAATAAAGGATTTGGACCTGTTGCTGAAAATGGATTCACACGATCAGGCTCACCATAAGCTGTAAAAATACCATCTAAATTATTGTATAACGATGCATTTAATTGAGCTATTTTAGCGTTACCAGCTGCTTGTTGATCTACTACACTTTGCTGAGCTCTACTTTTTGTTGAATCGTTACCTAAACTCATTACTGTAAATGGAGCATAAGGAACTGTTGTGAAATAAGGAATAGATGTTACACTTGGAATGGTACAAACCACACCTTTAGCCCCATTTGAAGTTAACGTATTAATAATTTGATCATATACGTTATGATAAACAGCACTATTTGTAATATCATTTCCACCATAAGTTAGTGGATTAGCGTTACCTGTTGAATTATGATCATCTGCAGCAGAAGTACCATTACTTTGAGCCCCACCACTAGTAGCATATGCTAATACGTCATTAGAACCAATCCAGTTAGTAAAAAATGTAGGTGCTTTAGCTACAGCATCACCTAGCATTGAAGCTGTTGGAGAAGATGCTTGACGAACGAAATAAGGATTTGCATAACCTAAAGTTACACCAGGTAAACTTCCGTAAGTTGTTGAAAGCAAATGAAAAGATTTTGCACCTGGCACACCCATGTTATTGTATGGGCCAACTTCACCAGCAGAAATTTCAATAGTTGAAGTAAGTCCAGCAGTTAAACCAATAGGCTGAACCCCATTAGCTGTTGGGTTTTTATTTGCATCGTACACTAAATTTCCACTTCCATCTCTTTTTAAATCAGCATTGATAACCAATCTTCGATTAAACCTATTACTCCCATCAATCGGGTCTAAAATTGGAAGACCCCCTAACATTAATCCTCCTAAATTATTTACATCATCACCATAATATGGTTGTGTAAAAGCTCCACCACCAACTAAGGCAAATTGTTGCGCTAATAAGTTTGGGTAAGAATTCGCTTGACTTCCACGAGAAACTGTACCGTCCATGTAACCTGCAGTAAGTGAATTACCAATGGCTACATAAGAAGAAAAATTAGCTTCACCAGAAGTATAATCTGCATTAACCTCATTTTCAAATTCTGGTTCACAACCTGCAAAACCAATTGCTAAAGCTGCTAATAGTATATATTTATTTTTCATTTGAATATTTTTTTAAAATTAGAAACCGTAAGTTATACCAATACCTGGAGAAAATACAGTTGATTTATATGTTCCACCGAAAGAAGATAATCCAGTACTAGTAGTTGGATCATCAAAATAATCGTAAGAATTATTAACTTCATCAAAATGCAAGTATAAGAATGACATATCAATCCCTAATTTACTATTAATTTGATAAGTGAAACCACCTGTATAACCTACAGAATCATTACGAGGAGTTTCTGGCGCAAAATAACCATCTTGTACTGGACTTTCGTCGATATAGTACCCACCTCTTAAAGTGAACTTTTCAGACGCTTTATATTGTGCTCCAAAACGGAATGTACTTGCGTTTTTGTAATTTCTTGGGTTGATTGAAGTTGGTAATGTGTTATCAAAATCAACATCTAAAGATTCATAAACATCCCATTTTGTATAATTGTAATCAAAAGCGAATAACCATTTATCTGATGGCTTGTACGAAATACCGGCAGTAAGTTCAGCAGGCAAAGGCAAATCAGCACTAAAAGTTGTATTTGTAAAAGTTCCTGAAGCAATTGCTGGAACATCAGCAAATGTTGCATCACCACCTCTAGCTTCCATAATAATTTCAGAACGGTAATCCACCCCTAAAGTAACTTCTTTCGTTAATTTAAACATCATACCCACATTATAACCTGTTGCAGAAATACCTGTAGCATCTAAAGTTACATCTGTTCCACTTCCATTATTAGATAACACTGGATTTGGTGTTAAATTTCTGTTGAAGTTCACACTTCCTTGTACAAAAATTGGTCCACCACCAATACTAAAAACATCTTCTATTTTAAAAGAGATAGTTGGTTGAATAAAAATTGCAGCTAAATCAATATTGTTAACTAAATGCGCTCCCGCCCAGTCTTGATTCCATTCTACAGATGAGCCATAAGGCGTATAAACTGCTAAACCCGCAGAAACCCAATCGTTAATTTTGTAAGTAGCGTACAAACTAAATGGCGTTCCTAAGTTATCAGTCGCTGCTGTTTGATTATACTGAGAATTTTGGTATCTAGTTTTTGCAAACAAAGCATTTCCACCTACTGATAAGTTGAATTTTTTATCTAAAAAAGACATTCCGGCAGGGTTAAAAAAGGCAACCTCTGCACTATTTACAACTGCAACTCCGGTATGTCCCATCGCCAATTGTTTCTGACCTTGAATCGAAACTCTATATCCTCCTGCGAACATAGAAACCGAAGCCAAAGTTAGTAATGATAAAGAAAATAATTTTCTCATAATTAAAATTTAGTTAGTTTTTAGTTTAAATATTTATTTCAAAATTAACATTAATTATGAAATTAACAATTTTTTTAACAAAAATATTATGTATGCATAATAAATCTTAGATGAAATTTTCAACTTCGTAATAAAATGCTTTTGGGTTTTCCGCATGCAACCAATGTCCAGCATTAGGAATGGTTACAATTTTGGCTTCTGGGAAATGGTAATAAATAGTTTCGAAATCGGAATCTAAAATGTAATCTGACTTATCTCCACGAAGAAATAAGGTGGATTTATGGAAATGATTTTCTATTGGAAGTGCGGCACCAATTTCTGAAATTTTATCATTAAAAACCTTCAAATTGAATCGAAACCCTAATTGACCGGGTTCTACCCAATATAGATTTTTAAGTAAGAATTGTTTCGTGCCAAAATCGGAAATATATTCTGAAATAATTTCATCTACTTCTGCTCTACTTGGTTTTTTAGAAAAATCAATCGCATTTAAAGCAGCTAAAATACTTTGATGATGTGGCGCGTAATATTTCGGACCAATATCGGCAATAATTAATTTCTCAATCACTTCCGGATAAAGAGTTGCGAACAACATAGCAATTTTCCCACCCATAGAATGGCCTAAAAGTGTGATGTTTTCCAATTTATGAAAGTCGACATACGCTTTCACATCTTCCACCATCACTTCATAACTGAATGCATCAGAATGAAAACTTTTTCCATGATTTCGCATATCTAACAAATGCATTTGAAAACCCAATTGTGCAAATTGGGTACTCAATGTTTTCCAATTGTCTGACATGCCTAAAAATCCGTGAATAATTATAAAGGGTTTTCCTTCACCTTCTATTTTTGAGTATAGCATTTTCTATAAATTATCTGAAAAATTACTTCAATTTTCTTAAATACATATTTATTACGTTTTCAAAACCTAAATATAAAGATTCTGAAACCAAAGCATGACCGATTGACACTTCCAATAAATTTGGAATATTATCTTTAAAAAATTTAATATTATCTAAACTCAAATCGTGACCAGCATTTATTCCTAAACCCAATTCGTTAGCTCTAATCGCAGCTTTCACAAAAGGCTCAATAGCTTTTTCATTTCCTAAACCATATTGATGAGCGAAAACTTCGGTATATAATTCAATACGGTCTGTTCCTGTTCCCTTCGCACCTTCAATCATAGCTTCAATTGGATCTACGAAAATAGAAACTCTAATATTATTACGTTGAAATTCTTGAACCACTTCTTTTAAATACGATTGGTGCTTAACAGTATCCCAACCTGCATTTGAAGTAATCGCACCAATAGCATCTGGTACTAAAGTCACTTGGTCTGGTTTACATTCTAAAACTAAATCGATAAAATTATGTTGCGGATTTCCTTCAATATTATATTCGGTATAGACTACACTTTTCAAATCTCGCGCATCTTGATACGTAATATGTCTTTCATCTGGACGCGGATGAATCGTAATTCCGTTTGCACCAAACTTTTGAATATCTTTTGCAACTTGCAATAAATCAGGAACATTACCACCACGAGCATTTCTTAAGGTCGCAATTTTATTAATATTAACAGATAACTTTGTCATAATTGTATTTAATTTGTACAAAATTACAAACAAAAAATAGACTAATTTGTATTTTTTACTTAATTTGCAATAGTTTTGAACTAATATTTATGGATAAAATTACAGATTTTTTAAACATCGAATTTAAACCCTTACATGTCAACGATACTGTTGCTGACGCGGAAAATTTGTTTTTAGATTTTAACTATTCGCATTTTCCTGTTTTAGAACAAGACGTTTATATTGGATCCATTGCTAAAGATGATGTAGAAATTCTTCCAACCACAACTTTAATCAACGAACATAAATTTAGTTTGCATCGTTTTTTTGTACGAAGTAACATGAATTGGTTTGATGTTTTTGAAGAATTTTCTAAAAATCATACTAATATTTTACCTGTTTTAGATGACAAAAATCAATATGTTGGTTTTTATGAATTAGATGATGTGTTGCATTTTTTAAACGAAACTACTTTTGTAAAAGAAGACGGTGGCATTATTGTCATTGAAAAAGAAACATCTGATTTCACATTTAGTCAAATTTGTCAAATTGTGGAAAGCAATGATTCTAAAGTTTTAGGCGTTTTTATTTCTAACACTTCCCCAACTTTAACGCAAATTACCCTGAAAATATCGCAAAGTAATTTTAACGAAATCATACAAACTTTTAGAAGATATAATTACACGATTTTATCGGAACATCAGGAAGACTCGTATTTGGCTGGTTTAAAAGAACGTTCGGATTATTTAGACAAATATTTAAATATTTAAGTTATGAAAATAGCCGTATTTGGTCAGTATTATCAAAACAACACCCACTCTATTGTGGAAAAAGTTGTGGCATTTTTAGAACAAAAGAATATTGAAGTTTGTTTCTACAGTGTTTTTTATGATAAGTTAATTGAAAACAATGTTCACTTATCCAACTACAAAACCTTTAATTCACACGAATGCTTAAAAGATAATTTCGATTATCTAATTAGTATTGGTGGTGATGGAACGATTTTACGAGCGGCCACTTTTGTAAGAGATACTAATTTACCAATAATCGGAATTAATGCCGGAAGATTAGGATTTTTAGCAACCGTTCAAGAAGAAAATATTGAAAATTTATTGAATCGAGTTTTAGTGAATGATTTTTCCATTTCAAAAAGAACTTTGGTGAGTTTACATTCCAATCCAGCAAATCCGGATATAGAAGATATTAATTTTGCTTTAAATGAAATTACGGTTTCCCGAAAAGATACCACTTCCATGATTACGATTGAAACCTATATTAATAACGAATATTTAAATTCATATTGGGCAGACGGATTGATTATTTCTACACCAACGGGTTCTACTGGATATTCCTTAAGTTGTGGCGGCCCAGTTATTATGCCTACTTCAAATTGTTTTGTTATCACACCTATCGCACCACATAATTTAACAGCCAGACCTTTAATCATTCCGGACGATTCTGAACTTACCATAAGAATCAAAGGAAGAGAAGAACAATATTTAGTTTCTTTAGATTCTAGAATGACTTCCGTTTCAAACGAAACCGTACTTACCGTTAAAAAAACAGCTTTTTTCATCTCAATTGTCGAATTTCCTGAAGAAGGTTTCTTAAGAACCATTAGAAAGAAATTACTTTGGGGCGAAGACAAAAGAAACTAACAATTAGATTAAAATTCTGACATAACTCGAAAATGGTTTGATAAAAATCAAACTATATGCAGTACATAATCGGAATAACACACGATTTTTCATTTTTTTACGTTATTAAATCAAAGTTAATCATCAAAAAAACTTGGTTTAAGATGGTTAGTACCTCAATATTATTATATTTGCAAACTATTTAAAAAATGAAAAGATTTTTATTAAATATTATCGGATTTTTATTCTGCATCACTTCTTTCGGGCAAATTCACGAAATTGGAGTTTTTGTAGGTGGTAGTAATTACATTGGAGACGTTGGAAAGACTGACTATTTAGCACCAAAAGATGCTGCTTTAGGAATTCTGTACAAATGGAACAAAAGCACGAGACATTCGTGGAGATTTTCGTACACACAAACATCCATTTCAGCAAAAGATGTAGAAAGTAAAGCGCCAAATAGAAATTTAAGAGGCTATGAAATAAAAAACAATATCAAAGAATTGTCTGCAGGTTTAGAATTTAATTTTTTTGATTTTGATTTACATCAAGAAGATTTTGTTATTTCACCTTATGTATATTCAGGACTTTCTGCGTTTCTTTACAATGAAACGTATGTTTTAAACCAAGAAAGTAACGTTGATTATCAAGATTATTCATTCGCAATACCTATGGTAGTTGGTGTGAAAGCAAAAATTGCCAACCATTTAGTATTAGGTTTAGAAACTGGCGCTAGATATACATTTACAGATAATTTAGACGGAAGTAATCCTAAAAATGAAAATTTCGAAACTTTAAAATTTGGAAATTTAAACAACAAAGATTGGTACGTATTTACAGGATTTACATTAACATACACATTTGGAAAAAACCCATGTTTTTGTACAGAAAAATAAAATGGAAAAAGAAATAGATAAAAATAATTTACCAAAACATTTAGCTATCATTATGGATGGCAATGGTCGTTGGGCAAAAAAACAAGGCATGTTACGCGTTTTTGGTCATGAAAAAGGCACCAAATCTGTAAAGCAAACCGTTGAAAATTGCGCCAAACTAGGTATTGAATTTTTAACACTTTACGCTTTTTCAACAGAAAATTGGAACAGACCGAAAATTGAAGTCGACACATTAATGAAATTATTAATTAGTGCGTTAAAAAAAGAATTAAAAACATTACAAGAAAACAACATAAAACTTAACGCTATTGGTAATTTAGACAGTTTACCATCAAGTGTAAAAAAAGAATTACAAGAAGTTATAACTAAAACAGAAAACAACAATAGAATGACGCTAACTTTAGCCTTAAGTTATGGTGCTAGAGACGAAATCATAAATGCTGTTAAAATAATTTCAGAAAAAGTTAAAAATAATATAATTTCAACCGATGCTATTGATGAATCAATTATTAATCAGCATCTTTACACGCAGAACATGCCAGATGTGGACTTAGTGATAAGAACAAGTGGCGAACACAGAATAAGTAATTTCCTACTATGGCAAATTGCTTATGCTGAATTTTATTTTACAGAAGTGCTTTGGCCTGACTTTAACGAAGAAGAATTACAAAAAGCACTAATAAGTTATCAAAAAAGAGAAAGAAGATTTGGAAAAACTAGCGAACAAATTAGATAAATTGACAATGTTTAAAAACAGAATACTATTTTTATTTGCCTTATTATTTATAGGAAATACAATAAATGCCCAAGAAACAACTTTAGAAAAAGGTAAAGAATATACTCTTGCAGGTGTTGAAGTTACAGGAAAAGTTTCCTTTAACGAACAAACAGTTATTACTTTTACTGGATTGGAAATTGGAAGCAAAATTAGAATTCCTGGTGAGGAAATTAGTTTAGCAATTACCAAACTTTGGAAACTTGGTTTGTTTAACGATGTGAATTTTTACGTTAAAAAAATTGAAGGCGAAAGTATTTTTCTTGAATTAGAACTATATGAATTACCAAAACTTAATGAGGTAAAAATCAAAGGTGTAAAAAAAGGTAAAAAAGAAGATATTATTAAAGAAACAGAATTAACAAAAGGTAAAGTTGTTAATGATAACTTACTTACAAATACTAAAAACTACATTGAAAATAAGTTTAAAAAAGACGGATATTTCAATACCAAAGCAACCA
This sequence comes from Flavobacterium sp., assembly GCA_032121715.1. Taxonomy (GTDB): domain Bacteria; phylum Bacteroidota; class Bacteroidia; order Flavobacteriales; family Flavobacteriaceae; genus Flavobacterium. The sequence continues at coordinate 6,413 of JAUMDQ010000095.1, read as the reverse complement.
TAAACACTTTGGCAGATTCTACAAACACGAAAGTAGATATGGTTATCTTTATTGATAAAGGTAAAAAAGTAAAAATTAGTAAAATTAATTTTATCGGCAACGAACAATTGTCTGACAAAAAATTAAAAAAGACATTCAAAAACACAAAAGAAAAGAAAATTTATAGAGTTTTTAAATCTTCGAAATTTATCAAAGATAAATACAAAGAGGATTTAGGCTCATTAGTAACAAAATATAAGGAAAAAGGATACAGAGACGCGAGAGTAGTATCTGAAAGTGTGGTTTACAACAAAGAAAAAAATAAAATTAATATTGATGTAAATATAGAAGAAGGAAGAAAATATTACTTTGGAGATATCCGTTTCTTAGGCAACACGGTTTATACAGACCAAACCTTAAATGCTATTTTAGGAATTAAAAGAGGAGAAGTATATAATGGTGTTTTATTACAAAAAAGAATCGCCGATAATTCAGCTCCAGATAGTGAAGACATTACAAACTTATACCAAAATAATGGTTATTTATGGTCTAGTGTTAATCCTGTTGAAGTAAAAACTCAAAACGATACTATCGATTTTGAAATTAGAATTACTGAAGGACCAATTGCCTATTTGAATAATGTTACCGTAAAAGGGAATGACAAAACAAATGACAAAGTAATTTACAGAGAATTAAGAACTCGTCCTGGACAAAAATGGAATAAAGATCAAGTAATTCGTTCAATTCGTGAATTAGGACAATTAGGTTTCTTTGATGCGGAAGCCATCAGACCTGAACCAGTAAACATGGATCCAGCTGCAGGAACAGTAGATTTAGATTGGACTGTTGTAGAAAAAGGTTCAAGTCAAGTAGAATTACAAGGAGGTTACGGAGCCGGAGGTTTCATTGGAACTTTAGGTTTATCATTCAATAACTTTTCTTTAAAAAATATTTTCAACAAAAAGGCATATCAACCTTTACCAATGGGTGATGGACAAAAAATGTCATTACGTTTACAAGGAAGTCAAAGTTTTCAAGTATATAGTTTATCGTTTACAGAACCATGGTTAGGTGGTAAAAAACCAATTAGTTTATTTACCTCTATTTCACACAGTAAACAATTTTTATACGACTATACATAAAGAGATGTAACTAGAGATAAAAGTTTCAACATCACAACCTTAACGGTTGGTTATGGAAAAAGATTAAAAGTGCCGGATGATTACTTTAGTTTATCCAACTCTGTTTCGTTTTCTTACTACGATTTAAATAACTACAATACGGGATTATTTACCTTTGGTAATGGAGCTTCAAGAAACTTAGCTTTTAATACTTCATTAACTCGTGACAGTAGAGGTATAGATCCTGTTTTTCCAGAATATGGTTCAAACTTCTCTATTTCAGCGAAATTTTCACTACCTTATTCTCTTTTTAATGGTGTAGACTATGCAGGATTAAAAGACAAAGAAGAATACAAATATAAAAATCCAGGAGCAGCATATTTTAATACTAATGGAAATTATGTACCAAGTGGTGCTTATGTAAATGAAAATGGTGATGCGACTCCAAACTATCAAGAAGGAATTGCTGATCAATCTAAAATTGACCAAGAAAGATTTAAATGGTTAGAATTCTATAAAATTAAATTTAGTGCGGATTGGTATACTAAAGTGTATAAAAAATTCGTTTTACGTACTAGAGGTGAATTTGGTTTCCTTGGCGCATACAATCAAGACAGAGGAGTGATTCCTTTTGAAAGATTTTACGTTGGTGGAGATGGTTTAGCCAATTACTCATTAGATGGTAGAGAAGTAATACAATTACGTGGATATCCAAATAATTCCTTATCTTCGTCAAACGGAGGTACAGTTTACAACAAATACTCTATGGAATTAAGATACCCTATTACTATGAAACAATCGGCAAAAATTTATGCTATGACTTTCTTAGAAGCGGGTTCTGCATTTGACAGTTTCAAGAAATTTGATCCATTCAAAATGCAACGTTCTGCTGGTTTCGGATTAAGAGTATTTATGCCAGCCTTTGGATTATTAGGTATAGATTTCGCTCATGGTTTCGACCCTATTCCTGGTGATGTAATTAAAAGTGGATGGCAAACTCACTTTATCATCGGACAGCAGTTTTAAACTTTGGCACGATAGTTGAATTTAACAATTTAAGTTTATGAAAAAATATTTTGTTTTACTTTGTAGTTTTGTTTTATTTGTAGCACAAGCTCAAAAGACAACGAAAATTGGATATATTGATATGGAGTATATTTTGGAAAAAGTTCCAGAATATGCCGAAGCTAAAAACCAATTAGAGCAAAAAGCAAATACTTGGAAACAAGAAATTGAAACCAAGAAAAATGACATCAAAAAACTTAAAGATGCATTAGCATCTGAAAAGGTATTGTTAACTAAGGAATTAATTAACGATAAAGAAGAAGAGATAAACGTTCTTGAAAAAGAAATGCTAGATTACCAGCAAAAACGATTTGGACCACAAGGTGACTTAATGATTCAGAAATCGGCACTAGTAAAACCTATTCAAGATCAAGTATTTACTATTGTACAAGATATTGCTGTGCAAAGAAAATATGATTTTATTTTCGATAAATCATCAGATTTAACTATGCTTTTTACAGCGGAACGATTTGATATTAGCGATTTTGTTTTAAAAGCATTGGAAAGAGCAGGAAAAAAAGTAGAGTTGTCTAAAAAACAACAAAAAATACAAGATGCAAAAGATTTAAGAGAAGTAGAAACTACTGAAAATCCTGAAATATTAGAAAAAGAGAAAAAAGTTCAAGCCACTAAAGACGAAAGAGAAAAAAAATTACAAGAACGTAAAGATGCAGCTGCTGCTAAGAAAAAAGAAGCAGATGAAAAAAGAGCAGAACTTTTAAAAACAAGAGCAGAAGCCCGTCAGAAATTATTGGATGAACAAAAAGCCAAAAGAGACGCTTTATTAAATAAGAAAAAAGAAACTAATAACCCAGAACCAAAAAAAGATTAAATAACCCTTATTAAATTAAATTAAAATGAAACAATTAAAGACCCTATTTATTGCAATAGTAATGTTTTTTGGAGCACAAGTAGCAAGTGCTCAAACTAAAGTTGGACATATTGATGTAAGTGCTTTAATGACTACAATGCCAGCAATGAAAGCAGCAGAAGCACAATTAACAAAATTGAGAGATGGTTATGATACTGAGTACAAAAAATTAGTAACAGAATACCAAACTAAAAGAGCACAATACGAAAAAGAAGCTCCAACTGCTGGAGATGTATTAAATGAAACTCGTTCTCAGGAAATGCAAGATTTCGGTTCAAGAATTCAGAAATATCAAGATGATGCTTCAAAATCATTACAAGATAAATCAGTTGAATTACAAAAACCTTTAATGGAAAAAGCACAAGCAGCTATTCAAAAAGTAGCACGTGCAAAAGGAATTCAATACGTTTTAGACTCAACTGTAGGTAGCGGAGTTTTATTAGCTGATGGTACAGATTTATTAGCTGACGTTAAAAAAGAATTAGGTTTCTAATATCACTACAAAAAAACACCCAAACTGCTCCATCTTATTTTTAGATTGAGCAGTTTTTTTTTACATTTGTTTTATGAGCAATAACAACCCAATTGGACTTTTCGATTCTGGCGTAGGTGGTACTTCCATTTGGAAGGAAGTTCACGCACTATTACCCAATGAAAGCACTATTTATCTAGCCGACAGTAAAAACGCGCCTTATGGCCAAAAAACTAAGGAAGAAATAATAGAATTAAGTAAAAAGAACACCGAATTTTTACTTAACAACAATTGCAAACTCATCATTGTAGCTTGCAACACAGCAACTACAAATGCTATAAAAGTATTAAGAGCTTCTTATGATGTGCCATTTATAGGTATAGAACCTGCCATAAAACCTGCCGCACTACATACAAAAACACAAAAAATAGGAATCTTAGCCACTCAAGGAACTCTAAACAGTGAGCTTTTCCACCAAACGGTTGCTTTATATTCTGATGTAAAAGTAGTTGAACAAATTGGTTTCGATTTAGTCAAACTTATCGAAAACGGAGAAATGCATTCCGAAAAAATGAGCCAACTTTTAGAAGAATATTTACTTCCAATGGTAAATCAAGACATTGATTATTTAGTTTTAGGCTGTACCCATTATCCGTATTTGATTCCTCAAATTAAAAAAATCATCCCAAATCACATCAAGATTATTGATTCTGGAGAAGCTGTAGCTAAACAAACCAAACATATATTGGAAATCCATAATCTATTCAATACTTCTTTGAAAGATATCAATCATACGTTTTACGTTAATAGCTCGGCTGAAGTAATGCAAGAATTAATCGGACCTAAATTTAAAGTGAATTATAAAGATTTTTAGGAGCACATAAATCGTTTTCACAAAACAAATCCTCGTGTCTTCCGCTATATCTTTTATTTTGTTGCCTTTTCTAAACAAAGACAACAAAATAAAAGGATGCCGCTACAACCACGGCTAAAATACGCATAAACGTTTTCTTAGTCTTCTTTAAACCAACTTGAGTACATAACGTAGTTATTAGAAATACGATCAATCTCGCCAGCGAAATCACTTGCATTTAACGCTTTTACTTTCTTAGCAGGAATTCCCGCATAAATAAAACCACTTTCTACATGCGTATTTTGTGTAACTACACTTCCAGCGCCTATTATAGAATTACTTTCTACCACACAACCATCCATAATAATAGCGCCCATACCAACCAAAACGTTGTCATGAATCGTACAACCATGCACAATCGCATTATGTCCAATTGAAACGTTATTCCCAATAATAGTTGGATGCTTTAAATACGTGCAATGAATCACAGCACCATCTTGAATATTTACTTTATTCCCTATTGAAATAAAATTCACATCACCTCTAACCACAGCATTAAACCAAACGCTACATTTTTCACCAAAGGAAACATCACCAACAATAGTAGCATTTTCTGCTATATAACAATCAGCTGGAATAGCTGGTTTTTTACCTCGAACTTCTTTAATAATCATAATAAAAAAATTTAAAAAAAAATCCCGAATAAATCGGGATTAAATATTTTAGTTTGAAACTGCCGGACAGTTACAGTCAAATGCTTTTGGTTTACAGAATAAATTCATACCAATTGTAATTTGGTGGTATCCTGCATTATCAAATTTCACATCGCCTAATACTTGGTTGTAAGAATATCCAAACATAAATTGTTTATAGTTCACACCAACAAAAGGAGTAATCCATTGTAATTTTTGATTATCTACTACTTCTCCATTTAAAAATTCGGCACCATCAAAACTTCTTCTGTATGAAAGTCCACCCCAAAGTTTACCAAAATCCATTGCCTTGTAAACTTTCGTATTTAAATCGATTGATTTCTCACCTGTTTGCTCTGTAATTTGAAACATAAATGAAGGCTCAATAGATACTTTTTCTTCGTCACCAAAGTTAGCACCAACGCTCCATAAATATTTTCTTAAGTTGTCTGATTCAATACCTTCTAAATATAATTCTCTTCTGTTAGCAATGAAATTTTTCACTGTAACATGTGTAAAGAAATCCATATAATGGTATGAAGCACCAATATCTAAATTAAAATAAGAATCTTTCTGAGTAATTCCACCATATACTTGAGGATCAAAAACTGTAAAAGCCGTTTCATCTAATCTACTTTGTACCATAGCTGCACTTAATCCAAAAGAAAGCATATTTAAATCTGCTTTTGATCGTGAAAATAATAAATGATGCGCATAGGTTAATTTAGCTCCAGTTTGTGAATGGTACCCATTTTTATCATTAAAAGCAATAATACCCATACCTGATTTTCCATCTTCGTCTAACGCAGTATTAAAACTCATAGTCTGTAATGATGGAGCATCTTCTTGACCGAACCATTGTTGTCTTCCAGTTACTCTAAGTTTAGCACAATTTGATGCACCTGCCATTGAAGGGTGTATTAAATAATAATTATCTGTCAGATAATCTGTATAAACAGCTATTCCTTCTTGTGAAAATGCCGATTGAAAAAAAATAATTAAGTTAAGTAGTAATAAATTTCTTAGTTTCATAGTATTCTAATATTATCTTTTTAACGAAAAATGTGCTTTAAATTGTTTTTGTTGATTGTTCTCTATATAGTCTACATTAAACCAATAATCTGTTGAAGGTATGTCTTGTCCGTTATATTTACCGTCCCAACCATCACCTAAAGGATCAATTTGTTTAATCAGTTTTCCATATCGGTCAAATATATAAATTTTTGCGTTATGTTTTGCCTCTAATCCAACAATTTTCCATTTATCGTTAAATCCATCTCCATTTGGAGTAAAATATTTAGGGAAATCTATCACTTCTACAGTTTGCGTTAGATTTGTACAACCTTCTACATCTTCTACC
>JAUMDQ010000094.1:0-5028 GCA_032121715.1 Flavobacterium sp. | reverse complement strand
CTGGGTGTAAAACCTTTTTCTTTTGAAGCGTCTATGGAAGGGTTTTTAAAATACATTCATCCAGAAGATTTATCCTATGTGAAAGACATTATTATCAAAATGATTACTAGGGATAAACTTATTCCGTTTACATATAGAGTTATTCGAGCGGATGGAAATTTAAGATATTTAAGAGGAAATGGGAAAATAGTGACCAACAAATCGGGTGAAAAAATATTAATTGGCACTACTACGGATGTTACCGATGAAGTTTTAACAAATCAAGCTATTGAACAACGAAATAGAGAATTGGAAGCCAAAAACAAAGAGTTACAAACGTTCAATTATGTAGCGAGTCATGATTTGCAAGAACCACTTAGAAAAATACAAACTTTTATTTCCAGATTGGTCGACAAAGAGTTGAATTCGCTTTCAGAAAATGGACAACAATATTTATTGAAAATTCAACATTCTTCCGAAAGAATGCGAATTCTTATTGATGATTTATTGAAATTTTCTAGAGCAAATAAATCAGAACAAATATTTGAAGAAACAGATTTAAATGAGGTTTTAGAAAATTCTAAACAAGAATTAATGCAAATCATTGAAGATAAAAAGGCTTCTATACAAAATGATGAATTGCCTAATTTGAATGTTATTCCGTTTCAAATGCAGCAACTTTTTACAAACTTAATCAATAATTCACTAAAATATAGCAAGGAAAATGTTACTCCAGTTATTACCATAAATGTTAGTGAAGTGGATGCGTTTAAAGAAGCTGCTATTCCAGTAAATGAAAAAAATAAATACTATAAAATAATTTTCAAAGACAACGGAATAGGTTTTGATGCTCAGTATTCCGAGAAAATATTTTTACTTTTTAACAGACTTCATAATAAAGATAAATTTAGTGGCACTGGAATTGGTTTAGCTATTTGTAAAAAGATTGTGGAAAATCATAAGGGATTTATTTTTGCAGATGGACAAATAAATGTTGGCGCAACTTTCACTATTTATTTGCCAGTATCTTAAAATAAAAATGTGCTTTTAAGAGTTGTTAGTTAAACATTCTTTTATAAAAGCATTGTGTTTTGGTTATTTCACTAAAAATTTAGATATTTGTTTGTAACACTTCTGTTTTTCTGATTTCCTTTCCCCCGATTAAAGACAATAGAGTATGAGGGATTTGGATAATTAGCTAAAAAAAACAGCTTATAGTTTCAAATTATTATATTAATGACGATTTATAATGAATAAAATTATGAGCAGCATCACCAAATTATTTTTAGGAATTACTTTCACAATTTTAAGTCTCGTAAGTTGTAAAAATGAAGAACGGGAAAATGCTGAAGTAGCTGTAGAAGATTACACTAAATATGTAGATTCTATTAGTAAAATGGCAACTTCAGAAGCAATAGCCAATTGGGAAAGCATTCAAGCAGATTTAGAAAAAGCCAAAGCTAAAGCAGAAATTTCTGTAAAAAAAGTTTCTAATAAAAAAGCACTTCAATCATCTCTTGATCAAGGCTCTATTCAGTATAGTAAATATAAAAATTCAATTGTCGCTGAAAAACAAAAAAAGGAAGCTAAGAAAAAAGAAATACAAACTGCCTTATTTGGAAAAACTGTTGCCAAAGACATGAAATTTGAATGGGTAAACAAAGACAATATTCTTAAAGTGTATCAAAATTTTGTTGCTACCGTAAAAATAAATAAGGATGCTTATTCTATTGAAGATTGGGATGAAGTCAAATTATTATATGAAGCTTTAGATTCTAGAAAAAATATAGTGGAAGAAAACGGATTAACCCGTTCCGACTATAATAAAATTTCTTTACTAAAATTAAAATTTGGCCCAATGTACAGATTGAATAGATTGGGCGCAAAATCAGAAAATGATATAAAATTAAAATAATAAGGTTATTCCACTTTTACTGCTTTTTTGTTTTCGTCAATAGCTACGAAGGTAAATTCGCCAGTAATAGCTTTTTCTCTCGAATTCGAATACATTTCTTCTATAAAAATATCAACTCTAACTTTTAAGCTAGTCGTACCTAAATACGTTACTTTTCCTATTAGTTCTATAATGGTTCCATGTGGAATAGGTCTTTTAAAATCTATTCGATCACTACTAACCGTAACCATTTTTTGTCGACTATATCTTGTTGCGGTAATAAAAGCGACTTCGTCCATAAATTGCATCGCAGTTCCACCAAATAACGTGTCGTAATGATTGGTGGTGTTTGGAAATACGGCTTTAAAAACTCTTGTTGTAGAATCTTTGATTTTTTCTTCTTGTGTTTTCATGTGTTTTTTTTAAGAAGCAATTCTTTCGAATGCAATGTAGTTTACTAAGTTGTTATTGGTGTCAAATTTGGGATAGGCTTCGATTTCGCATTTATAGCAAGTGCCATCTTTTTTGTAATTAATGACGATTTCTTTAAAAGGATGATTTTTGCTAATTGCTATTCTAATTTTTTCTCTAGTTCTATCATCTGTTAAAGCACCTTGAAACATTTTTGGTGTTTGTCCAATAATTTCAGCCGAATGATAACCTGTTAATTTAGAAATTTCTTTAGTTGCAAATAGAATTGTGAGTTTATTATCCGTAATAATTACAGATTTATTCGCAATCTGATGGTGATACTCTTCTTTATTTACCCAGTTTTTTTGAAGTGAATTAAAAGTTGAGAATTCTACATTCGTATTGCTGAAAACATCCCACGAAAGTATTGGTAAAGGCAGTAGTCTTAATTTTTTATGATATTTTACCCAAGCTTGGTCGTATTTGTCAAACATATTTTATTCGTTTTAAAATTATAAAAGCGAATAAAACAGAGCGTTTCTTCATTATAGTGAAATGAAGAAAAATTCAGCTTATGCACTTTCGTGATGCGTAAACAAAAACCAATTATATGTATCTGACTTATTTCTAAAAGAAAATCACAGTTGCACGACAGTTCAAGAATTTAACTTGATTCCACATTGAAAAGTAAAACGACTTCTCAAAAATTGATTTTAATATTTGGTAAAGTTAAGAATTAAAAAATTAAAGACTGCTCAAAAACGGCAGTCTTTAATCAAACACAAACAAAATTCAAAGTTTAATTCGAAACTTCGATTCTTTTTTGAAATTCTTCCAAAAGCAAATTAGTTTAAAATGACATATTGAATCGTTGGATTTCCTCTCACGCCAGCATCGTTGGTCATGGCTAAAAATTTCACTTTGTAGTAATTTCCAGTTACATCCTTTATCACATAAAAACGATCTATTTTCACACTTGGTAAAGTTGATGGTCCACCACCATTTCTCCAGTTCGAACCAATAATTCTTTGATCTGTGGCTGAAATTGTAAAGTTGGCTTCCACAATATTTGTTTTTGTAAAAGTATCATAAGTAAATTCAGAAGTTAAAACTTGATATGCTTTTGTGCCACCTTTCATGTTTGTTGTAATAAAATCAGAATAACCATAAGTGACTTCGGTTCCAAAATTTACGTAATTTGTAAAAGTAGTAAAATTCAAATCCCATTTTGTTTTTTGTGGTTCTACAGCAACTGTATTTCCTGATGTCATGCTAAAAAATGTGAAGTTAAATTCAGCATCTTTTGCAATTGTTTTTTCAGTAAAAATTGATGATGTTAAATCGGCATATTGAATTTTGTATCCGTTCCCATTTCTTAAAAATCTCACTTTTTTCCAACCTCTTGCCTCACCATCAATACTCACAGAACCTGTACTTGGTGAAGTAGTTGAAATAGCAAATCCTAAGTTGACTAAATATACTTTATTATCGGCATCTGTTGCTGAAACTTCTGCAATTGCTGTTCCGATTCCTAATCCAGTTCCAGCTAGAACACCTGTTGGATTGTCACAATATCCGTTGCTTGAAGGATTTGTTCCTGCGCCAACGGCAACATTCGCATCTGAAGTTTGCGTTAACGTAATGTCTGAAGTCGCTAATTGTTTTACAGCCATTTTTATGGCGCCGTTTATCGTAACTCTAAAGTCAGTTCCAGATGAAAATCCGAAATCCCAAGAAGCTCTGTTTACAGGTGTTGAAGTTTCTGTGCTTAAATCTAAAAACAGTTGATTAGGTTGATTAGCACCACCAACTAATAGTTGCTTAATTGCGCCAGTTGACGCTGGAGTTTCTGCTACTGGCGCCGTTTCGTCGTCATTTGAACAAGATGCTAAGGTTAGCAGAGCAATACTTAAAAATAAAAATTGTTTTTTCATAATAATATGTAAATGTTAAAAATTAAGGTTATATGTAAGTTTTAAAAAATAGGAGCGACCATAAGCCAACATGATTTGTGACGATGTAGCATGTCCGGCTCCTTCATTGGTTCTGGATTGATTAATGCTTGTTATGTTTAATAGATTTCTGGCGCCAATAGTAGTTTCTAATTTGTTTTTGAAGAAGGTTTTTCTAATAGAAGCGTCTAACCAATTGCTTGAATCTACTGTTGAAATGATATATTCGGAAGAACCTTCTACGAGTTGTTGCGATTTTCCATTGTATTTGTAATAAGTAGAAAATGTCGTTTTCCATTTTGGTACGATATAAGAAATGCTACTATTCAAATTGAAGGAATACAAGTATTTTTCATTGGATGCAAAAACCTGATTTTCTATCTTTTGAGAAATTCCAATTATTGCGGCACCGAAATTAAAGGTCCAGTTTTCTTTTTTGAATTGATTAGTAGTAGAAAAATTCCACATTTTGTATTTGCTAATATTGATGTATTCGTATTCTGGATTTCCAGTATCAATATTAAATCGCACCAAAGCCATGTCAATTCTGTCGTTTACATCTAAATAACTTCCTGAAAAGGTGTTTGAAATTTGAAGTTTAGAAGCTAAGAAAGAAGTCTTTTTCAGACTCATTTCATACGAAGTACTGGTTTCTGGAATTAAGTTTTCGTTTCCTGCGAAAAAGTGTCCGTCAAAAATTTGTTTCGAATATAATTCTTCAAAAGAAGGTGTTCGGAATGAATTTCCATACGAACCTCGAAGTTCTATTCCTTTCTCAAACAAATATCTTAA
>JAUMDQ010000093.1:0-8639 GCA_032121715.1 Flavobacterium sp. | reverse complement strand
GGCAACGGAAGTGTTTTCGTATGATTTAAAAGCAAAATCTTGGAAACAAATCACACATGTAAATGATGAAGCCTATTCGAAAATTGCAAAATGTACTTCAGAAAAACGTTGGGTAACCACAACTGATGGGAAGAAAATGTTGGTTTGGGTAATTTTACCTCCAAATTTCGATAAAACAAAAAAATATCCAACCCTTTTATATTGTCAAGGTGGTCCACAAAGTGCATTATCGCAATATTATTCTTTCCGTTGGAATTTTCAAGTAATGGCATCACAAGGTTATATTGTGGTAGCGCCAAATAGAAGAGGAATGCCAGGTCATGGTGTAAAATGGAACGAACAAATTTCTGGAGATTGGGGCGGACAAGTTATGGATGATTATTTATCAGCCATTGATGATATTTCAAAAGAATCGTATGTAGATAAGGCCAGAATTGGTGCTGTTGGCGCAAGTTACGGCGGATATTCTGTATTCCAATTAGCAGGAATTCATAAAAACAGATTCAAAACTTTCATTTCACACTGCGGGATTTTCAATACAGAAAGTATGTACGGAACAACGGAAGAAGTTTTCTTTACGAATTGGGATTCTGGAGGAGCATATTGGGAAAAAGACAACAAAATCGCACAAAAAACATACAACGAATTCAACCCAATAAAACTGGTAAACAATTGGAATACACCCATTCTAATTATTCAAGGTGGAAAAGATTACCGTGTGCCAATAGGACAAGGTCAAGAAGCTTTTCAAGCCGCTCAATTAAAAGGAATCAAAAGTAAATTTTTACTATTTCCAGACGAAAATCATTGGGTATTAAAACCTCAAAATGCCTTGGTTTGGCAAGGTGAGTTTTTCAAATGGTTGAAAGAAACACTTTAAAAAATATTATCTCAGACCTGTCAGGTTTCAAAAACCTGACAGGTCTTTTAACAAAAACAAAAGAAAATGCAATCATACAACATCATAATTATAGGCGGTGGCGCAGCCGGTTTCTTTGCAGCTATAAATATCGCAGAGAAAAATCCGCAACTTAGTGTGGCAATTCTCGAACGAGGAAAAGAATGCTTAACTAAGGTTAAAATTTCTGGTGGTGGGCGTTGCAATGTCACACATGCTTGTTTTGTACCCAACGATTTAGTGAAGTTTTATCCGCGTGGCGAAAGAGAATTAAAAGGACCATTTTCGCAATTTTGTTCTGGTGATACGATTGATTGGTTCGAAAAACGTGGTATCGAATTGAAAATCGAAGAAGACGGAAGAATGTTTCCAATTACTGATGATTCTCAAACGATAATTGATTGTTTCGAAAAGGAAGTAAAGAAATTAGGCATCAAAGTGTTTACTTCACAAAGCGTGCAATCTTTATATTTTAATAAAGACGAACAATGGAAAATTGAAACCCAACACGATGTTTTTGTTGCGGAAAAAATTGTAGTCGCAACTGGGAGCAATCCTAAAATTTGGGAAATGATGCATCAATTGGGTCACGAAATTGTAGAACCAGTTCCATCATTATTTACTTTCAATATTACCGATAAAAGAATTAAAGATCTAATGGGTCTTTCGGCGCAAGCTAGTATCAAAATTAAGAATTCTAAATTAGCGTCTTCCGGACCATTATTAATTACGCATTGGGGGCTTTCTGGTCCAGGGATTTTACGACTTTCCGCTTGGGGTGCCAGAGAATTATTCGACAAAAAATACTGCTTCGCCTTGCTAGTAAATTGGTTAGACGAGCTTTCTTTTGAGGAAGCTGTCGAACAACTAAAAGAAATTAGAGAAGAAAATAATAAAAAACTAATCGGTAAATTTTGTCCATTTGATTTCCCAAAACGTTTGTGGGAAAATATTGTTACCGCTTCAGATATTGCTTTGGACTACAAATGGGCTGAGGTGACGAACAAACAAATTAATAGTTTAGCGAGTCAGTTAACGCAAGCCGAATTTCAAGTTAACGGGAAAAGTACTTTTAAAGAAGAATTTGTTACCGCTGGTGGAATTGATTTAAAAGAAATTAATTTCAAAACCATGCAAAGTAAAATCTTGCCAAAAGTGTATTTCGCTGGAGAAGTCGTTAATATTGACGCCATTACCGGTGGGTTCAATTTTCAAAATGCTTGGACAAGCGGTTTTATAGTTGCAGAAAATATCTAAGAAAATAAGTCATAAAAAAACCTCGATACTTTCGAGGTTTTTTTTATTTAAATCAGACTTCTCTTCCGCCCTCTAAGGTGTTTTGCCAATCTTTCAGTTCTTGCCATTTACCTTCATAAGCCATTTTAGATTGTCGTGGCCAAGTATTTGGATCATGAATTTGATATCGATCTCCTGCTTTGCTTAATATTTCTCGTAATCTGTCTACAGAAGTTTCGCCTAAAGCTTTCCAAGTTAAAATACCTGAAGTTTTAAATAATTCTTCAATTTTTGGACCAATTCCTTCTACAATTTTTAAATCGTCCTGTTTATATGATTTTCCGTAAATTGCTTTTAAAGTTTTGGCATCAAACGGAATTTTCGAATTACTCGCATTTGCGTTTCCAACAAAATTGCTTGCTTTTGCAGAAGTGTCTAATTTTAGTTTGTCAATTTCTGCTTGAAGTTTTACGTTTTTTTGTTTGCAATTTTCTAAATCTAATTTCCATTTTTCATCAGTATTGCCGCTTGGTGAACCGGCAGACGTTTTGCCAACAAAGTAACCAACGATTCCAAAAATTAATCCTATTAATGCAAATTGTAAGTAATTTTCCATAATTGAAAGTTTTATGTTTGACTTTCAAAAATAAGAAATTTTTTAATTAAATAGTTAAAATTCAGAGTTTTATATAAATTTTTTAGAAACTATTTAAATAAAATATACTGAAAGTCAATAAAGTTGCGAAAGAAACCCAAACAATATATGGAATAAATAATTTTGCTGCAGTGGCGTTTATCGGTTTAAATAATTTATAACATTCTACCAAAATTAACAACAATAAAACTATTTCAATTGAAGCTAACAATAGGTTGTGTAAACTAAAAAATAAATACGACCACAAGGCATTCAATCCTAATTGCAGAATAAAATATTGTAAGGCTACTTTTGCTTCTTTTTGTTTGTTTTCTATTTCGTTCCAAATTAATCCTGCGGCAATTCCCATAAAAATGTAAAGCATAGTCCAAACCGGCGCGAAAATCCAATTTGGGGGATTAAATACTGGTTTTACTAGTGTTGGATACCAAGTTGTAATAGAAGATTGCGTAATTTTTCCAGAGAAAAAACCAACAGTTAAACAGATTATTATACAGTACGATATTCTTAGATATTTCTTCATTTGAAAATTTTATTCAAAGATATCTAAAAGTTATGACTTATGCTTCTGACTTCTAACTTCCTTTTCTATCTTTGTCAAAAATATTTTTTTATGTATTCTGATTCTGACTTTATTCTCACCAACTATAATTCAATAGAAACAGCCTCATTTTCATGGAGTGCGCCAAGTAATATCGCATTGGTAAAATATTGGGGAAAAAAGGAAAATGGTGATCAAATTCCAGCCAATCCTTCCATAAGTTTTACTTTGAAAAATTGTAAAACTATTACTTCAGTAGCGATTACTTCGAAAGTTGAAAAAGATAATTTTTCTTTCGATTTGTTGTTCGAAGGACAGTCAAAAGAAGATTTTAAACCAAAAATTCAAAAGTTTTTCGAAAGAATTTATCAATATTGTCCGTACTTAAAAGATTATCATTTTACATTCGATACACAAAATACCTTTCCTCACAGTTCTGGAATTGCTTCTTCTGCTTCAGGAATGGCTGCAATTGCCATGAATATTATGAGTTTGGAAAAAGCAATAAAACCTGAAATTTCTGAGGCTTATTTTTATGCAAAAGCTTCTTTTTTAGCACGTTTAGGTTCAGGAAGTGCATGTAGAAGCATTGTCGGAAACGTAGTTGCTTGGGGAAAAAATGAAACCATAAAAAACAGCTCTGATTTATTTGGCGTAGAATCTTCAAACATTCATCCAAATTTTCATAATTTTCAAGATACGATTTTGTTAGTCGATAAAGGCGAAAAACAAGTTTCAAGTACGGTCGGACATAATTTAATGCACAATCATCCTTTTGCAGAACAACGATTTGAACAAGCACATCACAATATTGCTAAAATGGTTACGTTATTAGAAACAGGAAACGTGACTGATTTTATCAGCTTGGTAGAAAGTGAAGCCTTGACTTTACACGCCATGATGATGACATCGATGCCTTATTTTATTTTAATGAAACCCAACACATTGGAAATTATTAATAAAATTTGGAAGTTCAGAAACGAAACACAAACTCCAGTTTGTTTTACATTAGATGCTGGTGCAAATGTGCATGTTTTGTATCCTGAAAATGTAAAAGAAAAAGTGCTGCAATTTATTCAGGACGAATTAGTTGGCTATTGTCAAAATGGTCAGTATATTTGCGATGAAATTGGAAATGGCGCGCAAGATTTAAAATAATTTTATATCTTTACTAAAATATCTGATTACTAAATACTGTAAACTGAAAATTTAACTATGAAAGGACCACTTTTTTACTCAAAAATATTACTTTTCGGAGAATACGGAATCATTCAAGATTCTAAAGGACTTTCTATACCATATAATTTTTATAATGGCGCACTAAAGTCAGATGAAAATCCGACAGAAGAAGCTAAAAAATCTAACCAAAGTTTAGTAAAGTTTGTCGCTTATTTAAAGCAATTACAAACGGAACAACCTGAGTTAGTATCCTTCAATATGGAGGTTTTGCAAAAGGATGTAAACAACGGAATGTATTTCGATTCTAGTATTCCTCAAGGATACGGAGTAGGAAGTAGTGGTGCTTTAGTTGCGGCTATTTACGATAAATATGCTTCGAACAAAATTACCGTTTTAGAAAACTTAACAAGAGAAAAATTATTACAGTTAAAATCGATTTTTTCTAACATGGAATCGTTTTTCCACGGAAAAAGTTCTGGTTTAGATCCATTAAATAGTTACTTAAGTTTACCAATTTTAATCAATTCAAAAGATAATATTGAAGCAGCTGGAATTCCAAGTCAATCGGCAACTGGAAAAGGAGCTGTTTTCTTGTTAGATTCTGGTATTGTTGGAGAAACTGCTCCAATGGTAAATATTTTTATGGAAAATTTAAAAGACCAAGGTTTTAGAAAAATGCTAAAATCACAGTTTATAAAATATACCGATTCTTGTGTGGAAAACTTCTTACAAGGCGATATGAAATCGTTATTTAAAAACACCAAAGAATTATCTAAAGTGGTTTTAAGTAATTTCAAACCCATGATTCCAGAACAATTTCACCAAATTTGGCAAAATGGAATTGAAACCAATGATTACTATTTAAAATTGTGTGGTTCTGGTGGCGGTGGCTATATTTTAGGTTTTACGCAAGATTTCGAAAAAGCTAAAAAATCTTTAAAGGATTATAAATTGGAAATGGTTTATCAGTTTTAAAATTTTGTTTAAAGTTTTAGATTTAACGTTTTTTAGTTTGCGTTAATTCAACTTGAAACTTGAAACCTGAAACAAAAGAAAAATGCTAAGCCGCAACTCTAAATTATTACTTACCAAAATCTTCAGTTTTTTTTCTGTGGTACGTGGTTATAATGTGTTTGTAATCGCGCTAGCACAATATTTATCAGCTATTTATATTTTAGCTCCAGAAAGAAGAGCGTTAGATGTTATTCTCGATTGGAGATTATTTATTTTAGTAATTGCATCTACTTTTGCCATTGCTGGAGGTTATATCATCAATAATTTTTACGATGCGAAAAAAGACATTATCAATCGCCCGAAAAAATCGTATTTGGATAGATTGGTAAGTCAGAAAACCCAACTTCAAGTTTATTTTACTTTAAATTTCTTTTCGGCTTTATTAGGTTTTATTATTTCTTGGCGTGCCGCTTTCTTTTATTCTGTTTACATCTTTATTATTTGGTTTTATTCCCACAAACTGAAAAAAATACTTCTCGTTGGAAATATAACAGCTTCTTTATTAGCAGTTTTGCCGTTTTTTGGAATTTTGATGTATTTTAAAAATTTCTATCATGTGATTTTCGCTCATGCTATATTTTTGTTTTTGATTATTTTAATTCGTGAAATGGTGAAAGATTTAGAAAATATTGAAGGTGATTTATCTAATAATTATCAAACTATTCCTGTGAATTATGGTGAGAATTTCGCTAAAAAAGTTATTTCCCTTTTGTTGTTGTGCACCATTGTTCCTGTATATTTTCTTATCAATGTGTACGATGTGGGGTATATGGATATTTACTTTTATGCCAGTTATATTTTGTTGCTAATTTTTGTTTTGAAATTATGGAAATCGGAAGGTAAAGTAGATTATATTAAACTTCATTTTTTGTTAAAAATTATTCTTTTAGCTGGGGTAATTTGTATTGTTCTAATTAAACCAACTGTAATTGAAAACGGACAAAAGTTACTGTTAATTAGGTAATTAATTAGTTTTAGATTGACTTCTGACTTCTAATTTCGTACTTCTAACTTAAATTAACTACCTTTGCAAAAAAATAATAGCATGAGAAAATCGTCAGGAGCGAAAAGAAGCGGTAAAACTTCAGAAAGTAAAAAACCAGATTTTAAGAAAAACGAATCAGGAAAATCATTTTCTTCAGAAAACAAGCCTGCTCCAAAGTTCAATAGAACAGACAAGCCTAAACAACAAGTGGTTAAGATAAAATCTGATAAAGATGAAATCAGATTGAATAAATATGTTGCGAATTCAGGTGTTTGTAGTCGTAGAGATGCGGATATTTACATTCAAAGTGGTAATGTAAAAGTAAATGGAGAAGTAGTTACAGAAATGGGTCACAAAGTTAAATTAACTGATGTGGTTAATTTCGATGGTGTGAACATAACTCCAGAGAAAAAAGAATACATACTTTTAAACAAGCCTAAGAATTTTTCAACAGAGAAGAATGATCAAGGTGCAAATAATGTTTTACAACTTATTAAGTCGCCATCGAATGTGAGATTAGAACCTATCGGAAGAATGGATAAAACGACAACAGGTTTGTTGTTGTTTACAAATGATCCAGATATGGTTAGAAAGTTTACGACGCCAAATCAACGTTCTTCTAAAATTTATCAAGTTTCTTTAGATAAGAATTTGAAATATGAAGATTTAGAGAAAATTCAAAACGGAGTTACTATAGAAGGACATAAAGTTTTTGTGGAAGAAGTAACTTTTATTGATGGTGAAGCGAAAAGTGAAATTGGTGTAAAAATGAAAACTTCAAACGTAAAAGTGGTAAGAAACATTTTTGAACATTTAAAATACAATGTTATTAAATTAGATCGTGTTGTTTTTGCTGGATTAACCAAAAAGAATCTTCCTAGAGGAAATTGGAGAGTTTTAACAGAGCAAGAAGTTGTGAATTTAAAAAACAACTAAGAAATAATAGGAATAAAAAAAGTCCTGATATTAATTTATCAGGACTTTTTTGTTTTAATGAATTACTTTATGATGTATTTTACTTCCGTCTTTTAAAGTAATTTCTAAAAGTAAAACTTGATTGTTTTTATTTAAATAGATTTCAAAATTAGTAGTATTTCCATTTTGTTTTTTGATTTCTTTTCCTAAAACATCATAAACAATAACTTCAGCCATTTCTTTTTGAGAAGAGGAAATTTCAATCGAGTTTTTATTTGAAAAAGAAATTACATTGTTTTCTTCAACAACTGCATTTTTATCTTTTTTATATACAATTTCAAATCGGTTATTGAAAATTCCTTCTTCAGACATAAAATAATAAGGTTGAGATAAATCTGAAATACTTCCTATTGAATTGTCTTTTAAATATACTTTTTGATTATTAAAAATTCCTTCTTTATTTTCAAAAAAGATAGTGTATATACCTTTGTTTTTGATTTTTAACCCTAAGTAAATAATGTCATCTTCTGTAAAGTTGCCTTTTCCTTGAATAACATATTTTTCCTCGTTTAATATAGAAAATAACATGGAATCATCATATTCAAATGTTTTTCCATCAATACCTAAATCAAAATCATTTGTTGCCTTTTCAGTATAGCCAATAAGAATCTGATTGTAATTTTTTTCTGAACTTGATAAGTTTAATCGAAATAAATTTTTACTATTGTTGAGTCTGAAAAATTGAGAATTCATAGTGTTGTATCGCAAAGCATTATGAAACCAAACATTTTCATTTTCTGAAGTGTAAAGATAAAATCCTTGTCCGGGTTTTATAGAGCCGTCTGGAATTGCTCCACCTGCTGCCGAAGCAACTCCGCCTAAAGTTGTGTAGGAAGCAAAATTGTTTACGGTGTAAATTCCGCCAACTGCCTGTGTCGTATGTGTCCAGAAATATAAGTTTTCAACAGTTCTATTGGTTGCAATAAAATGACTTCCTTCAATAGTTGCCGCGTAAGGATTTCCAACTAAATTATATCCTAATTGAATAGTATTAAAATATTCGCCATTATTTGGCACGCCAGTAAATTGTCCATTATATGGACTTGCAGTTGAAGCAGACCAAGTGTTAGGACTTCTAATTAAATAACCTTTTCCGGTTGTGAAACTATTTGTTGCAGGATTAATTGCCGTGTAAGCAGTTGGAGTAGTAGTTGCA
>JAUMDQ010000092.1:0-6680 GCA_032121715.1 Flavobacterium sp. | reverse complement strand
TTCCTTTTTACTTTTTACTTGGCTCTTTCTACTTGGCTCTTAAATTAATACCAACGTTTTTTATTTTGCTTTGACGTATCAGATTTTCTTGAATTTGAAGAATCAGCAGTCTTAGCTGTTTTAGCCGCTTTTGGTGCGTGATTTTGCTTTTGTTTTACTGGGTTTTTCTTACCACGAGTATCAGTTTCCTTGTTTTTTAATTCGTCTTCTGTGAATTCTCTGTATGGATACGGATTTTCCTTTACGATTTTAATTTGCTGACGCGTTAATTTTTCAATGTCTTTCCAAAATGGTAATTCATCTTTTCCACAAAAAGAAATCGCTAAACCTTCATTTCCAGCTCTACCTGTTCTACCAATTCTGTGCACATACGTTTCTGGAATATTTGGTAAATCGAAATTAATCACATAAGGCAATAAATCGATATCAATTCCACGAGCCGCAATATCTGTCGCTACTAAAACCGAAATTTCTTGACTTTTAAATCCGTCTAACGTTTTAATTCTGTTGTTTTGAGATTTATTTCCGTGAATCGCTTCTGCTGAAATATTTTTCACTTTTAATGCTTTTACCACATTATCCGCACTGTGTTTTGTTCTTACGAAAACCAACACATTATTTATTTTTTCTTCTTCAATTAAATGAATCAATAATTTTCTTTTGTCTTCTTTTTGAACCATGTATACTTTTTGGTTCACTCGTTCTGCTGTACTAGAAATTGGTGCTACAGAAACATATTTTGGTTTTTTCAAAAATTGATCAGCTAATTCTCTAATCGCCACAGGCATCGTTGCAGAAAACAATAAAGTCTGACGATTTTCTGGAATCAATTTGATGATTTTCTTTACATCATTAATGAAACCCATATCTAACATTTGATCGGCTTCATCAATAACTAAATGATGTAAGTTATTCATGTCCAAAAATCCTTGCTTGTTCAAATCTAAAAAACGACCTGGAGTGGCAATTAAGATATCAACACCATCTTTTAGTTGTTGTACTTGTGGAACTTGACTTACACCTCCATAAATTACCATCGATTTGGTATTCATGTATTTTCCATAAGTCGCAAAACTATCTTGAATTTGGTGTGCTAATTCACGTGTTGGTGCTAAAACTAAAGTTCTAATTACTTTTCTTTTACTTTTTGAACCAACAATTGGATGTAAATAATTTAAAATTGGAATGGCGAATGCCCCTGTTTTTCCTGTTCCTGTTTGTGCGCAACCTACTAAATCGTGTTCTTCTAAAATAATTGGAATGGCTTGTTGTTGTATAGGCGTTGGCGTAATATATTTTTCTTCTTCTAAAACCTGAAGTATATTTCTATGTAAATTTAAATCTTGAAATGTCATATTTGTATTTTGAATGGCAAAGATAGTTTATTTTTGTTTGATGTAAATTATTAACAGAATTTTGGCACAATGACACACCAATGTATTGGCACATTTATCTATATCTTTGCAAAAACATTTGACAAATGAAGTTTAATAAATATTATTTATCTGCCTTAATCGCTTTTATAATTTGGGGATTTTTCAGCTTGGCTTTAAAACCATTACACGATTATCCTTCGTTAGATATTTTATTTTATCGTGTGTTTTTTTCCACTACAGTTTTATTGATTATTAATTTTGTTTTCAGAATTAATTTGTTAAAAAAAAGTTTAGAATTATTTCAATCTTTCACTAAAAAGAAAAAACGAAATACGGTTTTACTTACGGCAGCTGGTGGATTTTTATTAGTCTTCAATTGGTTTTTATTTATGTATGCCGTAAACCATGTGAGTTTGCAATCGGCATCCTTAGCGTATTTGATTTGCCCGATTATCACAACCGTTTTAGCGTTTGTCATTTTAAAAGAAAAATTAGACAATTGGCAATGGTTAGCAGTAGCGATTTGCGTGATTAGCTGTGCGATTTTATCTTACGGTCACGCTACAGAATTGATTTATAGTTTTGTGATTGCTACTTCATTTGCACTATATTTAATTAGTCAACGACGAAATAACGAGTTTGATAAATTCTTAGTTTTGACCATTCAATTGGTGATTGCAAGTTTGGTTTTATTGCCTTTTTATCCAAAATATGGTGCTGCAATTCCAACAGAAAGTATGTTTTATACAATGATGGGATTTATTGTGGTTTTATTTACGATTATTCCATTATTCTTGAATTTATTCGCTTTAAAAGGAATGAATTCTTCCGCAGTTGGAATATTGATGTATACGAATCCGCTGATTAATTTCATTTTAGCACTCTTCTACTTCAAAGAAGACATTCAGTTTTCGCAATTTATTGCTTATAGTCTAATTGGAATTTCAATTATTGTGTTCAACAAAAAGGTACTTTTTAATTCGAATAACTAATGTTTAAATTCAATTTAAAATATTTTCTGATTTTCATTTCGATATTTGTTATCGAAGTCTTCATTGCCACATATATTAAAGATAATTTCATTAGACCTTATTTTGGTGATTATTTGGTGATTTTCTTAGTCTATTACTTTTTATTGAGTTTTATAAATATCGACAAAAACAAAATTGCATTAGGCGTCTTAGTATTTGCGTTTACTGTAGAAATCATTCAGTACTTTCAAATTTTGTCGTATTTCAACTTGGAAAAAAATAAAATTTTAAGAATTGTGGCGGGAAATACCTTTTCATTTGAAGATTTAATTATTTACACCTTTGCATTCTTTACGATTATCCTCTTTAATCGTTACGACACAAAAACACTTTCTGACAGAAAACCAACAAGTTAGCAAATAAACAAATGACACTTTGTCAGATAAAAATATGCCAAATAATTGATTTTCTGCCAATTTTCAATCATATTTTAACTTGGCACAAAACTTGACTTATCCAAAAAGAGTTTAAAAAATAAACCGAATAAAATTTAAAATTAAATAAAATGAGTAAGATTATTGGAATCGATTTAGGTACAACCAATTCTTGTGTTTCTGTAATGGAAGGTGGAGAAGCAGTTGTAATTGCTAATGCAGAAGGAAAAAGAACAACACCATCTGTAATTGCATTTGTAGAAGGTGGAGAAATTAAAATTGGAGACGCTGCAAAAAGACAAGCTGTAACTAACCCAACTAAAACTATCGCATCTATCAAAAGATTTATGGGTAACAAGTTCTCGGAAAGTTCTAAAGAAGCTTCTACTGTTGCTTACAAAGTAGTTAAAGGTGATAACGACACGCCACGTGTTGATATTGATGGTCGTTTATATACGCCACAAGAATTATCTGCAATGACTTTACAAAAAATGAAAAAAACTGCTGAAGACTATTTAGGTCATTCAGTTTCGGAAGCAGTTATTACTGTTCCTGCATATTTTAACGATGCACAACGTCAAGCTACGAAAGAAGCTGGTGAAATTGCTGGTTTAAAAGTTATGAGAATTATCAATGAGCCAACTGCTGCGGCATTAGCTTATGGATTAGACAAACAAGGTACTGATCAAAAAATTGCAGTATTCGATTTAGGTGGTGGTACATTTGATATCTCTATCTTAGAATTAGGAGATGGTGTTTTTGAAGTATTATCTACAAACGGAGATACACACTTAGGTGGAGATGATTTTGACCAAGTTATTATTGACTGGTTAGCAAACGACTTTAATGCTGCTGAAGGTTTAGATTTAAGAAAAGACCCAACTGCTTTACAACGTTTAAAAGAAGCTGCTGAAAAAGCTAAGATTGAATTATCTGCTTCTGCTCAAACAGAAATTAACTTACCATACGTTACTGCTACGGCTTCAGGACCAAAGCACTTAGTACAAACTTTAACTCGTGCTAAATTTGAACAATTAGCTGATTCTTTAATCAAGCGTTCAATGGAACCAGTTGTTAAAGCATTAAAAGATGCTGGTTTATCAGTTTCTGATATTGATGAAGTTATTTTAGTTGGAGGTTCTACTCGTATCCCAGTTATCCAAGAACAAGTTGAAAAATTCTTCGGTAAAAAACCATCAAAAGGAGTTAATCCTGATGAAGTTGTAGCAATTGGTGCAGCTATTCAAGGTGGAGTTTTAACTGGTGATGTAAAAGATGTATTGTTATTAGACGTTACACCTTTATCATTAGGAATCGAAACTATGGGTAACGTTATGACTAGATTAATTGAGTCAAACACAACTATCCCAACAAAAAAATCGCAAGTTTTCTCAACTGCAGCAGATAACCAACCAAGTGTTGAAATTCACGTTATTCAAGGTGAAAGAACAATGGCTGCAGATAACAAAACTATTGGTCGTTTCCATTTAGATGGTATTCCACCAGCAGCAAGAGGAATTCCTCAAATTGAAGTAACTTTCGATATTGATGCGAATGGTATCATTAAAGTTTCTGCAACTGACAAAGGAACTGGAAAATCTCACGATATTCGTATCGAAGCTTCTTCTGGTTTAACAGCTGAAGAAATCGAAAGAATGAAAAAAGATGCAGAATTAAATGCTGAAGCGGATAAAATTGCTAAAGAAACTGCAGATAAAGTAAACGAAGCTGATTCTATGATTTTCCAAACGGAAAAACAATTAGGTGAATTTGGTGAGAAATTATCTGAAGACAACAAAACAGCCATCAACTTAGCTTTAATTGAATTAAAAATGGCTTACGAAGCAAAAGATGTTGCTGCAATTACGCCTGCTTTAGAGAAAATCAATACAGCTTGGACAAATGCATCAGCTGAAATGTACAACACTGGAGACGCTCAAGGAGCTGCACAAGCAGAACCACAAGCTTCAGGTGATACAACTCAAGATGTTGAATTCGAAGAAGTTAAATAATTTACGATTGAAGATTTACAATTTACGAAGTAAAATTTACGAGTAAAAAATAAATTAAATATTAAGGAACCGAGTAAGAAATTACTCGGTTTTTTTATTTATTTTCGTACAATAATTAAATCTAAAAATTTTATAATGAAAAAAATCTACGCATTTCTAATTTTTACCTTTTCGATCTTATCCCTTCATTCGCAATCAAGTATTTGTGATAATTCTACACCTATTTGTGGAAATATTAATCCAACTTCAAGTACTACAGGAACGCCTTCTATTGGAAATATAGGATGTTTGAGTTCTACACCAAATCCAAATTGGTTTGTTTTTAAAGTAGGTTTCACTGGAGATATAAACTATTCGCTACATCAAGGTAACAATGCACCATTTTATAATAATTCAGATGTAGATTTTATATGTTGGGGACCTTTTAATAGTGTACCAAATTGCAGTACTCAATTATACGATTACCCAGATGGAAACACTTCAATGCCTAATAATATTGTTAGTTGTAGTTATTCGGCATCACCAACAGAAGCATTTACAATACCTGGAGCTCAGAGTGGAAATTATTATGTAATATTAACAACTAATTTTTCTAATATACCAGGTTTTTTTGTATTGGATCAAACTAATACAGCAACTCCAGGAGCTGGAAGTAGCGACTGCTCAACTATTTGTGGTTTATATATAGCAAATCAAACAGATTTTGAATTACCAAATTCTATAATTTTTTGTAATGAAGGAATTACTTCTTACAATTTAAAATGTAATTTAAGAACACCTAATTCCAATCCAATTACTTATGAATGGTATTTAAACGACGTTTTAATTCCTTCCTTAACAACCCAACAAATCACGATAACAACGTCCGGTACATGGAAAGTTAAGGCGACTAATCCAAATTGTAATACAACTGAAGAAGATTCAATTGACATTACTTTTGGTACACTTCCTACAATTAACACAGCAACATATACTGTTAATGGACCTTTAAACGATTGTAGCCCTACATTTGATTTAACAAATCAGAATGTAAACATCTTAAACGGATTAAATCCAAGTGATTATACAGTAGAATATTTTTTAGATGAATATGATTCATGGGAAGGAACAAATCCAATACCAAATCCAATGACTTTTGCTATTAACGAAAACACAACTATATATGTTAAAGTAACTCACAATCTTTCAACATGTTTTGAAAACACATTTTTCACATTAGATATAGATTGTCCAAGTACAGAATTAACCATAACTACACAGCCACAAGATCAAACTATAAATTCAAATGATACTGTAGTTTTTACAACAAACATCACAAATGCCACTAGTTATGAATGGCAAATGAGTACTGATGGTATAAATTGGACAACCGTTACAAATGGAGGTGTAAATCCAACATTTTCTGGTGCAAATACAAATACATTAACTATCAATAATGTGCCTGGAAGTTATAATGGAAATATGTTTAGAGTAGAAAATCATATTTGAAAAGGGTGATATTACTGTTGCAACTGGAAAATCTTTTGATGTGATTTTGGCCAATATCAACAAGAATATTTTGTTGGATAGTTTTGCTTCCTTACGTCCATTATTGAAGCCAGGCGGACTTCTATATATTTCTGGATTTTTTGAAACAGACCTGCCCGACCTTTTGGTTCAGACCGAAAAATGTGGCTTTACATTAGAGAAACAAGTTACCACCAATGGTTGGACAGCCGCTTGTTTGCGCTAAGGATCTTACTCAAAAAACGGGAAAACCAATTCTGTTAACCATTTACTTTGATCTGGCTCTGTTGCAGGATCTGTGATGTAAAACTCCATAGGAGCTGCGCTTGGTTTCCAATTGTTTTGAGCCAAATATTCAAATCCTTTTTGATAAATAGGACT
>JAUMDQ010000091.1:0-3935 GCA_032121715.1 Flavobacterium sp. | reverse complement strand
GCCAATTCGTTATCACTCGGGTCAGGTTTAAGGTTCTCAACTTTACGCAAAAGCATAAGATTAGTACAAAAATCTGTTTCTACACCAAAATTTCTGTAAATTTCAGCTAAAACTGTGTCACCTTGTAAGCTATTTTTTTTATAACTTGACAATTGAATTTCTGTTCCAATTTCTGATAAAGCAATTATAGAATACCAATAAGAAGCAGAACTCCAATCGCTCTCTACTGTTATTTGTTTGGAGTTTATAGTTTGAAGTTGATTTACTTTAATGATATTTTCTTTAAAACTAGTTTCGATACCAATTTCGTTTAGCAAAGCCAATGTCATTTTGATATAGGGAACAGAAGTAATTTCACCTTCTAAAGTTAATTCTAATCCGTTTTCTAGTTTTGGAGCTATTAATAATAAAGCAGAAATATACTGACTACTTACATTTGCCGGTAAAGAAACTTTATTTTTAGTTAACTTTTTTCCTTTGATTTTAATCGGTGGAAAACCATCTTTTTCTTCATAAGAAATTTCTGCACCAAGTTGATTTAGAGCTTCTACTAAAATTCGAATCGGACGTTCTTTCATTCGAGAAGAACCTGTTAACACCACTTCTTTTCCTTCCTGAATAGCGAAAAAAGCAGTAAGAAAACGCATAGCAGTTCCAGCGTGATGAATGTCGAAAAGTTGAATATTGGAAGTTGAAAGTTGAAAGTTTTTCAACACCTCTAACATTACTTCAGAATCATCAGAATTGGAAGTGTTTTCTAAAACTAAATTTGGATATAATGCTTGTAACAACAATAATCTGTTGGTTTCAGATTTCGAACCTGTTATTGAAATTTCAGATTTCAGATTTGAGATTTCAGATATTTTAAGTTGTAAATTCATTAGTGCGATACAAATTTTAAACCTATAATTGAAGCAATTAAAGTAAACATAAAGAATATTCTCCAAAAAGTGGCGGGTTCATTAAATACTAAAACACCAACAATCACACTTCCGATAGCGCCAATTCCTGTCCAAACCGCATACGATGTCCCTATAGGTAATTCTTTGGTAGCTTTTACTAATAAAAGCATACTTATGGTTAAGCAAAATAAAAATCCGCCATACCAAAACAAAGAAGTATTACCCGAAGTTTCTTTTGCTTTGCCTAAACAAGTTGCAAAACCCACTTCAAACAAACCTGCAATTATTAATAAAATCCAATTCAAAATTATTTTAGTTTTTCGTTATTTTGATGACGATCATGATCGCGATTGGTTTTTAAATCTAGTTTTTTATCAAAGGCTTCTTGCAAATTGATTCCGGTTTGATTGGCTAAACATAAAACTACAAAAACTACATCCGCTAATTCTTCGCCTAAGTCTTTGTTTTTATCTGATTCTTTTTCAGATTGTTCGCCATAACGACGGGCTATAATTCGGGCAACCTCACCAACTTCTTCTGTAAGTTGCGCCATATTTGTTAATTCGTTAAAATAACGAACTCCGTGATTTTTTATCCAATTATCAACTTCCAGTTGTGCGTTTTGTATGTCCATGTTATTTCGAATTTATGAAGTAATTAAGTCACTTCTTGTTTTTAAATTTCGGTAAGATAAAAGTATAAAAAATAGCCATTACTAATCCGAAAGCTACGCCAAATTTTAATGATTTTATCCAATCGTGAAATTGCAAAAAGTAAATTAATACGGTACAAATTGTTCCGTTTAATAAAAATTCTAAAAATGGCTTTTTAAACTTATCCATATAAATTATTGTTTTTTCAGTACAATTTTTTCGTTCATTTTCAGGTACACTTCATTAAAGAAACCTTTTAAAGAATCATAATAATCTGAAGGTATTAGAGAAGAGTTGATATAAAAATTAGAGACAATTTGTACTTTATTCCCCACAACACCTGTTAAAAAAGAAAATGAAGCTAAATTATCTTCTGTTGCAATATTAATTTTTTCCGGCATTGATTCTACAACATAACCTTGTGGTAAATTATAAGTAATCGTATAATTATCATGCATTGGATATTTAAAATCGATTGGATAGTCTCTTTTATTTTGCTTGAATGGGTTTTCATCAATGGCGAAAAACAGCAAAGGTTTAAAAAACATTTTATCATTAATCACTTCAATTTCATTTGTTGATGTAAAGTAATAATCTTCTTTTACTGGTTCCTCTGCATTTGTTTTATTTTCAATTTTATATTCAGAGATTTCAAAACCTGGCATGTTTTTTTCAACATTCTCTAAATAGGTATCCTCAGAAATACCGACATTTTTATCTCTAAAATTGTAGGCTCTGTTTTCTGTCATTGTTTCCTTAATATTTCCTTTAATTGTCTGATTATCTATTGATGCGAAAATCATAACTGCATTTTTAGAATGGATTGTTGGAGACAAATCAATTGAAATAGATGTCCCATTTTGTCTCACTAACCTTCCAACATAATTTAAAGCTCTTGTTGGTAAAACATCGGGTTTTAAATTTTTATCCGTTGCGTCTAAGAAAATGGTTTTATCGCCTATTTCAATACCGCAAATTACATAATTGAAAGCGGTAGTTGATGGATATAAATTTATTGGTTGATTACGAGTAGTTAATAAAATTGGATTCGCGTTAAATCCAGCTTTACGAAGCATAGCTATTAATGTAAAATTGATTTCAGCTACGTTACCTACTTTTTCTTTATATGCTTTATTTACACCAGCATCTGTATAAATCCCTAAAGACTCATCCCATTTATAATGATTTTTCACATAATTATAAATAGCAGAAATTTTACCCTCATCATTTAGTTCTTTTCCGCTAATTAAATTGATATAGTCATTCTCAAAATAATTATCTTTTTTTAACTCTTCCCCAAAACCATTATTTTCATTAATATTTTTAGCTACATCTTCCCAAGATTCTGAATACATTTTTATCATTTCATTAGGAAATTGTTTGGAAGCTAACTGATACTGAATACTTGAAAGGTAGTTTTCAATGTTATTTGTGTAATCTTCTTCAATTAAGGCTGGAACATTTTTAGCGTCAATAATTGTGATATTTTCTGAAAGGCTAATTCTAGTTGAAGTATTTTGGTATGAAATATTTCTTCCTCTTGCTGCTAATTCTTTATCATAAATATCAATAGTTCTGTATTTTGTTTCTTTTTTAGTATTTAAAATAATATTACCCCTACTGAAAAAATTATAACTAAAATATTCAGGTATAATTGTTTTATATTCAGAATAATCTACCGGAATGATTTCCTGAAATTTCCAATTTTGTAAATTAGAGAAATATGGCGATTTTATGGTGTATTTATATTCAATAATAGAACCTTCTTTCACGTTAGGCATCGTTATTTTTTTTGTTGCCCAAAATTTATTGATATTTTCTTTAAACTCACCTTCTGCACTTAGTTTAGTTTTTTCAATTTTACCATTAACAATATTGTATGTTGTGGCTTTATTGATAATTACACTTTCATCCTCATCTCCTCCAATATAATAATCAATTTTTTTATTGGCCCAATCTAATCCGCCTTTTTTATAAATTTTAATTTTCACTTCGATATCAGTCATTAAAGCAAAATGACTGTTTTCAACATATTCAAAATATGATTTCCCTTTACTAAATAAAATGGCAGCAACAGCTGAAGTATCAGTTGGGTGTTGTTTTTGGTTTAATTCTTGAATAGTTACTTTACCCAATTCATAATCTTGGGCAAAAACTAAAACCGGAAAAATTAAGGCTAAAATTAGTTTTTTCATAAGTTGTGTAGTTATTATTTTTGGTCTATTATTATTTTTATGTTGTCTGATTTGCTAATTTGTTCATAAAATTTTCTGTATATTTCATAATCTTCTTTAGCGTAAATACCATCATAGATTGTTAACTTTCTTTTGTAAATTAACTTATTATTTGCGTCTATAAAATTATTTTCTTTAAGTTTGTC
>JAUMDQ010000090.1:0-4199 GCA_032121715.1 Flavobacterium sp. | reverse complement strand
AAAATTTGGGTAGAAACGGATGATCGGCAAAGCGTTCTAAAACCGTTTTAGCATTACAATCTTCAGCAATTTTTGTAGCTAAAGTAGTTTTTCCAGCACCAATATTTCCTTCTATAGCAATGTAATTCAGTTGTTGGAAATCTAAATTTTCTATCGGATTATTTAATTGTCCGATTTCTGTGATTTCCGAAGTATCTTCACAAGAAATAATCAGTTCAGAAATCGATTTATTTAGTTTTGGATGATGCCATTTTGGAGAAACATCTCGTAAAGGAAATAAAACAAATTTTCTGTTATGTAAATGAATGTGAGGAATAATTAAGTTTTCGGTTTCGATAATTTCATCGTTAAACGAAATGATGTCAATGTCAATTTTTCTCGATTCATAATTTCCTGAATGGTTTCTAATTCGACCTAATTCTTTTTCTAATTTTAAAATCTGACTCAATATTTTTGGCGCCGATTTATGCGTGTGAATTATAACCACACAATTATAAAAAGCTTCGCCCTCAAATCCCCAAGCTGGTGTTTCATATACTTTTGAAACTTCAATTATGGTAGCAATAGTATGATGAATAGCTTCAATACAGGTTAGCAAATTTTCCAATTTGTGACCCATATTTGTGCCTAAAGAAAGTGTAATTGTGTTTTGTGTCTTCATTTGGCAACAAATTAACAAACAATTTTAGACTTATACTTTACAAAAAATATTTTTTTATGAACATGTAACAATTTCGCTCAAAAAGCTACTTATCAGTATATAAAACAATAATTATGAATTTTTTTAAGAATGTATTTGCTACAGTTGTAGGAATATTTTTATTTATGTTGCTTAGTTTTTTCTTATTGATTGGACTTGGTGCCTTATTAGGAAGTGGAGATGATAAAGTGAAATTGAAAGATAATTCGGTAATTCAACTAGATTTAGCTAAAATTAATTTCGATTATGCTGGGAAATATGAAACGGATAGTCCGTTTAGTTCTTTAATGATGTCTAAAGATAAAGTAGGTTTTATTGAAGTTTTAAAAGCAATTGATGCGGCAAAAACAGATGATAAAATTAAAGGAATTACGATTGTAAATAATCAATCAGGATTAGGATTGGCTCAAAGTAAAGAATTGAGAGACAAATTAGAAGATTTTAAAAAATCGAAAAAGTTTGTATACGCCTATGCGAATATTTTTTCTCAAAAAGAATATTATATTAGTTCAATTGCTGATCAAGTATATTTAAATCCTGCTGGAGAAGTTGATTTTAAAGGTTTAGGTACAGAAATGTTATTCTTTAAGAATTTCCAAGATCAAACCGGTTTAAAAATGGAAATAATCCGTCACGGGAAATTTAAAAGTGCTGTTGAGCCTTATTTAGCACAAGAAATTAGCCCAGAAAACAGAGAACAAGTTACGGTTTTATTACAATCGGTTTGGAAAACTATTGTTACAGATATTGCTAAAAATAGAAACATTTCAGTAGCACAATTAGATGTAATTGCAGATGGGTTATTAGCAAGAACGCCACAAATGGCATTACAACAAAAATTGGTGGACAAAATAGCCTATGAAGATGAGTTTAATGATATGCTTAAAGCGAAATTAAAAGTAGAAAAAGAGGATGATGTAGAATCAATTTCTATTACAGATTATGTAGATCATTCCTCTGCAAAATCGGAAGATTATACTAAAGATGATATCATTGCGGTTATTTATGCACAAGGGCAAATTAATGGAGGAGAAGGCGATGTAGATTATATTGGAGAAGGTTCCATAAATCGTTCTTTAAAAGAAGCTAGAGAAGATAAAGATGTGAAAGCTATTGTACTTCGTGTGGATAGTCCGGGTGGAAGTGCATTGGTTTCTGAATTAATTTGGAGAGAAATTGAATTGACTAAAAAAGTTAAACCAGTTGTGGTTTCAATGGGTAATTTAGCTGCTTCTGGCGGATATTATATTGCTTGTAATGCGAATACCATTTTTGCTGAACCAACCACAATTACAGGTTCAATTGGTGTGTTTGGTATGTTGCCAAATGCGCACGGATTTGCTACTAAATATGGTGTAAATGCAGAACAAGTTCAAACACATAAAAACGCTATTGGTTATAGTGTTTTTGAGCCTATTTCAGAAGAGTATAAAACATTAGCTTTAGAAGGAGTTGATCAAATTTATAAAACATTCGTAAATAGAGTAGCAGTTGGAAGAAAAATGACTTTCGACCAAGTTGACGCGATTGCACAAGGTAGAGTTTGGACAGGTTCTGATGCGATTAAAAATGGTTTAGTTGATAAATTAGGAAATTTAGACGCAGCTATTTCTCACGCCGCAGGTTTAGGAAAAACTAAAAGCTACAGAACAGAAAATTATCCAGAATACAAGAAAAATTTCAATGAGTTTTTAGAAGGTTTAGCCGGTGCGAGTATCTATAAATCTAAAGAAACCATGATGAAAGAAGAATTAGGTGAAGAAAATTATAATTTGCTTAAAAAATTAAAAGTTATGCAAAACAGAAAAGGCGTACAAATGCTAATGCCTTTCGATTTGAGTTTGTAAAATCTTCAAAACATAAAGTACAAAACGCCATTCCTACAAGTTTGGCGTTTTTTTTAACAATAATTTGGTTAAAATTTGTACTTTGGTATTAACTTTGTAGTGTATAAAAAAATCTTCAAAAAATCAGTCTTATGTTGAAAAAAGTTTTAAAATGGTCGGGAATTTCAGTGCTTTTACTTGTAATTGTTTTAGCTGCTGTGCCTTTTTTGTTTAAAGATAAAATTAAAGCAAAGATTTTAACAACGATTAACGAAAATGTAAATGCTAAGGTTGCTTTAGAGGACGTGAGTTTGAACTTGTTTAAAAGTTTTCCACAGGCAAATGTTACACTTGACAAAATGAGTGTAATTAACAACGCACCTTTTGCTGGTGATACGTTAGTGTATTCCGATAAAATCAACTTAAAAATGAGTATGATGGAATTGTTCAATGGTGAAAATGAACCTATGAAAATTGAATCTATCAGTACGGAAAACACCAAATTAAACATACTTTTCAATAAAGACGGAATCGGTAATTATGATATCGCTTTAAAAAAAGATGAAAAAGAAACTGGAAAGGAAGAAAAACCATTCGCGCTAAGTATTCAGAGTTATGAAGTGGAAAATTTAAAATTTACTTATAAAGATGAAGCTTCTAAAATGAAAATGGTTTTAGATAGTATCAATCACGAAGGAACCGGAAATTTTGAGCAAGATGTTTTAGATTTAGATACAAAAACCACAGCCAACTTAACTTTCGACATGGATAAAAGTAATTTCATGCGTAACGTAAAAATTTCATTAGATGCGGTTTTAGGTATCGATTTAAAAAATAGCAAATACACTTTCAAAGAAAATAAAGCGTTAATCAATCAATTGCCATTAAATTTCAATGGTTTTATTCAATTGGTGGAAAAAGGTCAGGTTTACGATTTAACTTTCAACACGCCATCTTCTGATTTTAAAAACTTTTTAGGATTAATTCCTTCCGAATATGCAGGGAATTTAGCAGATGTAGAAACTTCGGGAAAATTTGAAGTTAAAGGAAAAGTAAAAGGTGATTTAACCGACAAAACGGTTCCAACTTTTAATATTGAAATGTTATCTAATAACGCTTCATTCAAATATAAAGATTTACCAAAATCGGTAAAAAACATTTCAATTGATACGCACATTGTAAATGAAACAGGTTTAATGAACGATACTTTCGTAGATTTAGACAAGTTGTCTTTTGCTATTGATCAAGATGTTTTTAATGCGAGCGCGCATGTTACAAATATTGCCGAAAACGCTACTGTTGATGCAGCCTTAAAAGGTGTAATTAATTTAGCGAACGTTTCAAAAGCGTATCCTGTAAAATTAGAAAAACCATTAAATGGAATTTTAAGAGCAGATGTTAAAGCGGCTTTCGATATGAAATCGGTAGAAACTAGTCAGTATCAAAATATTAAAAATTCTGGAAATATTAACTTAACAGGTTTTAATTATGCTGGACCAGAAATGGCTAAACCAGTTAGTGTGGCTGTTGCGGATGTGTCATTCAATCCAAGTAGAATTAACTTGAATAAATTACAAGCGAAAACGGGGAAATCTGATATTAATGTTTCAGGAAGTTTAGATAATTTCTACGGATTTTTGTTTAAAAACCAAATCTTAAAAGGAAAATTTAAT
>JAUMDQ010000089.1:0-2525 GCA_032121715.1 Flavobacterium sp. | reverse complement strand
TTCACTTGGGGCTTGTTCTGTCCTTCCTGAAGACAAAGAAGTTGTTGAAAAAATGCGAAAATTTGGCGAATTAATCGGAATGGCTTTCCAAATTAAAGATGATTTATTCGATTATACAGATGACGCTATCGGAAAACCAACCGGAATTGATATTAAAGAACAGAAAATGACGTTACCTTTAATTCATACGTTGAACAATTGTACTACAAAAGAAAAAAATTGGATTATCAATTCGATAAAAAATCATAATAAAGATAAAAAACGTGTAAAAGAAGTCATCGCATTTGTAAAAAACAACGGCGGACTAACTTACGCAGAACAAAAAATGGCTCAGTTTCAACAAGAGGCATTACTACTTATACAAGACTTCCCTACTTCTATTTACAAAGACTCCCTTACTTTAATGGTAAATTACGTTATTGAAAGAAAGATCTAATTCTGTATTTCAATAAATTTAAAACTTTATACAACCTTTTTAAAATCAATCTCGTCTATGTTAATAGAAGCGTTTAAAATTTAATTTTTAAAAGTTTTTTAAAACACAATACAACCATTTTAAAACAATAATCGTCTATACAAATAGAAGCTTAAATTTGAATTGACAAATTAAATTAATGAAAGTAATAGCATTACATAAAAACGAACAACAACTAATTAGTGAAGCGATTGCAAATAATCGCCAAGCGCAACAACAGTTGTACACGAAATATGCTTCTAAAATGTTAAGCGTTTGTAGACAATACATAAAAGACGTTCACCATGCAGAAGATGTAATGATTACGGGTTTCATGAAAATGTTTACCAATTTGAAAAAATTTGAACACAAAGGCAGTTTCGAAGGTTGGATAAAACGAATTATGATTCATGAATGCATTGATTATTTAAGAGTTAAGAAAAACAGCTTCAATCATAAAGATATTGATGATGTCATTTATTCTGAAGAAGAAGTTAATTACGAAATGGAAGGTGATTTCTCTATAGATGATATTCAATTATTAATAGACAATTTACCTGAAGGATATAAAATAGTTTTCAACTTATACATCATTGAAGGCTATAAACATAATGAAATTGCCGAGTTATTAAACATTTCAGAAGGCACATCAAAATCGCAACTTTCACACGCAAAGCGACTGTTGCAAACTCAGATTACCGAATTAAAAAACAAGAGCAATGGAACCAAATAATTTCGACAAAAACATACAACAGAAATTCAATTCTCGTAAAATTGAACCTTCTGCACAAGCTTGGGACAGATTGGATGCAATGCTAACGGTTGCCGAAGAAAAAAAACAACCAAAAAACTATTTCTGGTTAAAAATTGCTGCTTCGTTCTTACTATTTACAGGAATGGGTTACGTTTTTTTTCAACAAAATCAGAAATCGGAAATTACACAACCAACAAATGAAGTAGTTAACATCAAAGAAACGCCATCAAATGAAGTTGAAAACAATGATAATACAGAAGTTATAATTTTACCCGAAACACAAAATGAATTAGCAATCGCTACACCAAAAACAACCAATTCAGCAATCAAAAAAGTTTCAAAACAAAACGATAATTCAAAATACAAATCTAAACTAGATTCTTATTTAGCTATCACAGAAAAACAAAAAGAAGTAATTATCAAAAACGAAAATAAAACCACACAACAAGAACAAACAAATCAAAAATCTACGTATAACTACGTAAATCCAGAAACTTTACTTGCCGAAGTACAAGGCAATAAAAAGCCGAACGGAAATACAAATACGTACAAGTCTACTTTAAAAGTAAACCCTAACGATTTACTAAATTCGGTTGAATCAGAGCTCGATCAATCGTTTAAAGACAAAGCGTTAACCAAATTCAAACAAGCAAAATCAGTATTTGTAAACAGAAACTATAATTAAAAAAACAATTTAAAAACCTAGAAATCATGCAAAAAATTATTTTATACATCAGTATCGCATTAATCACTTTAGTGAGTACAGTAAGTGCGCAAGAAAAAACATTTGAACAAAAAGCAAAAGAGATTGCTGTCAATATTAAAACCATTGCTGAAGAAGAGAAAAAAGCTTTAAAAGCAGAAATTGAAGCTATTGACAAAGAAGTTGAAGCAGGAAAAATGTCAAAACAAGATGCAGATGCAGCTAAAACTAAAATCGCCGAACAACGTGCCAAAAACATCGAAAACAGAACGGCTGAATATGAATTAGAATTAAGAAACTTAATAACTGATCAAGTACAAACCATTGACAAGGATACTACTATAAATAGAAACAATATCAATTTAAATATTAAAACGAAAAAAAGCGATCCAAATAAATCTGAAAACAGAACTACAAGTCAGTTTGTATTTGCAACAGGTTTTAACAACCTAGTAACTGATGGCGCAGTGGCTAATTCAGAATTTGGCTATGCACGTTCAACTTTTTATGAGTGGGGTGTAACTTGGAATACTCGTTTAACTAAAAACAGTAACCTTTTGCATTTAAAATATGGAGTAGGATTTATGTATAACAATTTACATGCTACAGAGAAT
>JAUMDQ010000088.1:0-14172 GCA_032121715.1 Flavobacterium sp. | reverse complement strand
CTTATTCATGGTCACCAACTGGTGGAACAGCGGCTACAGCTACTGGACTTGCAGCGGGAAGTTATACAGTAACAGTAACTGACGCAAACGGTTGTACTGCAACTCGTAACTTCACAATAACTGAGCCTTCAGCTATCGATAATAATGTTACATTGAACTCTGGAATATTAGAAGCTACACAAACTGGTGCTACTTATCAATGGTATCAATGTCCAAATACAATTCTTACAGGAGAAATAAATCAAACTTATATTCCTACAATTGTTGGGGATTATAAAGTAGAAATTACTCTTGGAGGATGTACTAATACTTCAACTTGTGTTACTGTAACAACTTTAGGTAATGAAAATTTTGATAGTTCAAACTTTTCATATTATCCAAATCCAACTTCAGCTATTTTAAATCTTAGCTATGATGCTATTATAGAAGAAGTTCAAGTTTTCAATTTGTTAGGACAACAGTTAATTACTAATAAAACAAAAAACAAAGAAGTTGAATTAGATTTATCAACTCTTCCTACTGCTACTTATTTTGTAAAAATCATATCAGAAGGAAAATCTAAAATGATTAAAATAGTAAAACAATAATTATTAATTTTGGGAATCAAAATCAGTCATAACTGACGATTTTGATTCCATTATTATCTAAAACTAAATACAAAAACCATGACATCAACAAATTCAACTGGTACGATAATAGTACCACCAGGAAAAGAAATTTCTTCAAATTTTAAATCATTAGATAGTGTAATTGAATTTACAAGAGCTAGATCAACTGAGCCATTACAACCATTGGTACAAGCATACTATGAAAACGGTATTCTTGAAGTAAGTGCTGTAGCTTTTATAGACGCATCACAAAACATAGAATCTATAAGTGTTTTTTATGATAATTTACAAAAAACACCAACTTTTTATGTTACTTATACAGCACCAGAAACAGAGGCTTCTGAATTCATGGCATACCAAGTAAACTTTACAGTTGAAATGGCAAATAAGCCTGAAGTTATTGAAAGTTTTGTGTGGGATGAAGATCCGCGTACATCAAGAGGAACCTATACTACAGTTCAACCTTAAGATACAGATTAAACATTTTCTTACAAAAAACAGAGGAAATACCTCTGTTTTTTTATTTTTTCAATGTATATTTGAAAAAAAAACTTTGAGAAGCAAACAAATCAAAATATTATTTTTTTTAGTATTCTTTACTTCTATAAATTTATTATTTTCTCAACATAATTACAATCGTTTATTTGAGAAAAAAATAAAAAACTCTTATGTTCAATTTACTCGTGAAGTAAATTTCAATAAAGCACAATCATTTTATTTAGAAAAAAATTGGGATTCTACTTTAGTTTATTCCATGAAACAATTAAGTACCGATATGAAAAAATCGGAATTAGATAATTATTGTTATTTCTTCAGAGGTGTTAGTTTCAAAGAAAAAAGAATACTTAATGAAGCTAAAAATTCGTTTCATAAGATCTCTAAGGAATTTGAATTTTACAAAACTGTGAAAAATTTTTTAGGCCAAATTGCATTGGAGCAAAATGAGTTTAAAAAAGCAATAGATTATTTTAAAGAATTTGAAAATTTCCCAGAAACAAATTCTTTTAATATTAAAAAAGGAGAAGTAAATCATAATTTAGGAATTTGCTATTTACATCTAAATAATTACGAAAAAGCCGAGTTCTACTTATTAAAAAGTACTGAAATTCAAGAAAAAGAAAAGGATACTATTTTATTAATTAGTGCTTATGGCGATGTAGCCAATTTATATTACAACCAATATAAAGACAACTTAGCTATTCCTTTTTTTGAAAAAGCATATCATTTATCTAAAAAAATTAAAAGATATGATTTAAAAAAAACAAGCGCCTTAAACATGGCAGTAGTTGAAGAGAACAGAAAAAACCTTGAAAAATCACTCTTCTATAGAAAAGAAGCAGAAAAATGGAATGATTCTTTAACGGATCAAAATAAAATATGGGCAATAGCTGAAGTAGAAAAAAAGTTTGCCGTTAGGCAAAAGCAAAAAGAAATAGAAGTTCTTCAGGTAAAAAATGAAATTCGAGAAACCCAAAGAAATGGACTTTTTATTATTGCTCTTTTACTGTTAATCATATTTGGTATTGGCGTTTATTTTTACCTACAAAAAATCAAAAAAAATAAAATCATACTCGCTCAGAAAGAAAATTTAGACGAATTAAATGCCACTAAAGACAAACTGTTTTCTATTGTTAGTCACGACTTAAGAGCTTCTGTTAACACTTTAAAATCTAGCAACTCAAAACTAATGCTTCATCTTAAATCTAATAATTACGAAGAATTAGATGATTTGTTACATAAAAATGCTGTTGTAGCAAATAGCACCTATAATTTATTAGACAATTTACTCAATTGGGCTAATCAACAAACTAATCAAATATTTTTCCAGAAAGAATCATTGCATTTATTTTCAGTGATAAAACAGGTTGAATACAATTATAAACCATTAGTATTAGAAAAAAACATTGAACTAAAAATAGAAATCGATAAAAATATATTTGTTTTTATGGATTTAGATTCATTGAAAATTATCTTAAGAAACTTACTTGACAACTCCTTAAAATTCACCAATGAAAATGGCATAATTTCAATTTATACACAAAACTATAATTCAGAGTTTATTCAACTTATTATAGAAGACACTGGAATTGGAATGAGCGACGCTGTAATAAAAGAATTACTTCAAGAAAACGCACAATTGTCTAAAAAATTCAACAAAGAAACCATAGGAACTGGTTTAGGAATGCAACTTTGTAAATCAATGTTATTAAAAAATGGAGGAAAGTTAAACATTGAAAGTCAAGAAACGATAGGAACAAAAATCATACTATTTTTACCAAAATATATCACTAATGAATAAAATAAACATTCTTATAATTGAAGATACTAAATCTGAAAGTGACGCATTAAAAGAAATCTTAATTGCAAATGATTATAATATTGTTGGTATAGCAACGAATTATACCGAAGCCTTAACATTATTTTATCAACACAAAGTAGATCTAATTATTATTGACGTGTTTTTAAACGGGCAACCTGAAGGAATAACTTTTGCAGAAACTATTACAATAACTCCAAACATTGCTAAGCCATTTGTGTTTTTAACTAGTTCCAAAGATCGTCAGATTTTTGAAAGAGCTAAACTTACCAAACCCTTCAGTTTCTTATTAAAACCATTTAATGAATTGGAAGTTTTGTATGCCATTGAAATGGCTGTTGAGAAATTTTATGAGCAAACAAATGTCTATTTAGGCGAAGATGAAGACACCGTTATTGGCAATAATCATTTGTTTATAAAAAAGAAAAATGCCCTAAAAAAAGTAGCTATTGATGATATTATTTATATTGAAGTGGAAGAAAGATATTGCAATATAACTACCTTAAATGAAAAATACTTGGTGGCACTTTCACTTACTAAAATAACTGAATTTTTAGACACTAATACCTTTGCTAAAACACATCGTAATTTTATTGTTAATACAAATAAAATTACTGAAATAATTCTTTCTGAAAATTTAATTATACTTGAAGGCAATCACAAAGCAACTTTAAGTGATAAGTATAAAGACTTTATACATAAATTTAAAATATTAAAATAATACAAGAAAACCTTCCAAGAGTTTGAAAGGTTTTCTTATTTAAATTCTAACTATTTAGAAACAACTTTTACCATGTTGGCTATAGATTTTGCTTTTTCCACAATTTCTTCAATTGGTTTATCTAAACTATCATAATTTAAGACAACTCCCATTCTTCTATAAGGTCGGGAAGATGGTTTCCCGAAAAGTCTGAAATCGGTTTTTGGTTGGAAAGCTACATTTTCAATTCCTGTAAAAGTTGGATGGTCTGAATTATCCGAAGCTAAAATTACGGCGCTTGCTCCTGCTCTTTCTTGTGTGATTTCGAAAATTGGTAAACTTAAAATCGCACGTAAATGCAATTCAAATTCGTTGAAATTTTGTGTATTCGCTAACGTTACCATTCCAGTGTCGTGCGGTCTTGGTGATAATTCCGAGAAATAAACCCCTTCGTTTGTTAAGAAAAATTCTACTCCAAAAAGTCCAGCACCACCTAAAGCTTCGGTTACTTTTTTGGCCATATCTTGTGCCTCCAAAATATCTGCGTTTGAAACCCTAGCTGGTTGCCAACTTTCTTGATAATCACCACGTTCTTGTCTGTGACCAATTGGCGCGCAAAATAAGGTTGGTAAATTATTATTTTGAGTCACTGTTAAAAGTGTAATTTCTGAATGGAAATTCACGAAAGCTTCAACAATAACTTCTACGATATCACCACGAGAACCTTCAACCGCATACTTCCATGCTTTTTCAATATCTTCTTGTGATTTTATGGTCGATTGTCCTTTCCCTGAAGAACTCATTAATGGTTTTACTACACATGGCATTCCAACTTCTGCTACAGCATTTTTTAAGTCATCGTACGAAGTTGCGTAGCGATAATTTGCTGTTTTTAAACCTAAATCTTTAGCGGCTAAATCGCGAATTGCTTTTCTGTTCATGGTGAAATTTGCTGCTTTTGCAGAAGGTACCACTATGATTCCTTGTTTTTCATAATCATAAAAACGTTCGGTACGAATCGCTTCGATTTCTGGAACGATAAAATCTGGTTGATGTTTCGCTACGATTCTGTCTAATTCTGCGCCATCAAGCATATTTATAACTTCGAAAGCGTGTGCTACTTGCATGGCTGGTGCGTTTTCATAACTATCCACAGCAATAACTGTTTGTCCGATGCGTTGTGCAGCGATTGCGAATTCTTTTCCTAGTTCACCAGAACCTAGTAATAATATCTTTTTATTCATTTTATGTTGTTTTAAAATTTCAAAATTCGTTGTTCAACATTTTTTTAAACTTGGAATGTTGAACAACGAATGTTGAATATTGAATTGGGTTTGCGTTAGGGAGTGCAGTGAAAATCCTTTTATTTTTCATAAAAGATTGTAACGGAAAGCCCGACCTGAAAGGGAACGCCCAAAAAATTAAAATTAAAAAAGCCCCAAGTTTCCAAGGGGCAAAATATTTTTAAGACACAGCGTCTTTGATTCTTTTGATAGCTTCAATTAGTTGCTCTTCGCTAGTTGCGTAGGATAGTCGTAAACAATTTGGACTTCCGAAAGCGTCACCAGTTACCGTTGCCACATTGGCTTCTGCTAATAAATACATAGCGAAATCTGTTGCATCTTTAATTTCAGTTCCTCTTAATGTTTTTCCGAAATAGTGAGACACATCTGGGAAAACGTAAAATGCGCCATCAGGATTATTTAATTTGAAACCTGGAATTTCTTGCATTAATCCGAAAACTAAATCACGACGTTTATGAAACGCATCCACCATGTATTTAATTTGAGAAGGATTTGCTTCTACTGCAGCTTTTGTAGCACGTTGTGCGATAGAATTCGCACCACTTGTTACTTGACCTTGCATTTTTGTACACGCTTTTGCAATGAATTCTGGTGCACCCATATAACCAATTCTCCAACCAGTCATAGCGAATGCTTTTGCTACTCCGTTTACAGTAATGGTATTGTTTTCCATTCCTTCGATTGAACCAATTGAGCAATAATCACCCGTATAATTAATGTGTTCGTATATTTCATCTGAAACTACATATACATTTGGATATTTTTTAAGAACTGCTACTAAAGCTGTTAATTCTTCTTTGCTATAAACTGAACCTGAAGGATTACAAGGCGAACTGAACCACATCATTTTTGTTTTTGGTGTGATAGCTGCTTCTAATTGTGCTGCAGTAATTTTGAAATTTGTTTCTACTGAAGTGGGAACTTCTACTGGAATTCCGCCTGAAAGTTTGATAATCTCAAAATAAGAAACCCAAAATGGAGCAGGAAGAATTACTTCGTCACCATCATTAAGCATAACCTGAGCAATGTTGTATAAAGATTGTTTGGCTCCTGTTGAAACAACAATTTGATTTGGTGTGTAATTTAAATTATTATCACGTTTGAATTTCGCGCAAATCGCTTCTTTCAAATCTAAATATCCATCAACTGGTGGGTAAGTAGAATAGTTGTCGTCGATAGCTTGTTTAGCAGCTTCTTTAATAAAATCAGGTGTATTGAAATCAGGTTCACCTAAACTTAAACTGATAATGTCTTTTACTTGTGCTTTTAGTTCTCTTGCCAATGCTGCCATTGCCAAAGTTTGAGAAACCGCAAGATTGTTAATTCTTTCAGATAAAATGTTGTTCATGTTGAGTTGTTAAATATGATGTAAATGAAGAAACGCGATAAATCGCGTCTCTATTTTATTAAGCTAATTGAGGTTTTTGACCTAAATCTTTTAAATGCCTGAAATGTGCTACCACGGCACTTCTCATGGTTTGGTATTCGAAATATGGCAAATCACATTCGGCAGCCGTTTGTTTTACAAATTCTGCAATTTTACCGTAATGAATATGACTAATATTTGGAAAAATATGGTGTTCAATTTGATGGTTTAATCCACCCGTGTACCAGTTTACAATCCAATTTTTTGGCGCGAAATTTACAGTCGTTAATAATTGGTGGATTGCCCAAGTATTTTCAATTTCCCCATTTTCATTCGGATGAGGATTTATTGTATCTTCCGTAATATGTGCTAATTGAAAAACTACACTTAATATCATTCCTGCTGTATAATGCATCGCGAAAAATCCAAGTAAAATTACCCACCAGCTAGCTGCACCAAAAATTAATGGTAAAACAATCCAGAATCCGAAATAGACAATTTTTGAAATTACTAAACCTGTCCATAAGTTAGCTGGATTTGGT
The DNA here is from genome assembly GCA_032121715.1 of Flavobacterium sp. Lineage (GTDB taxonomy): Bacteria > Bacteroidota > Bacteroidia > Flavobacteriales > Flavobacteriaceae > Flavobacterium. The sequence goes on along the minus strand of JAUMDQ010000088.1, from coordinate 7,335 downwards.
TCACTACCGTATGATAATTTTCTTTTCAAGTAAACACCCATTTGTTTAAAATCGGTAGTTAAACACCAGTTTATAGTTAACAAACCATATAAAAAGATAGAGTAATAATGTTGAAATGCGTGAAATTTATACCATTTTGCTTCTTTAGTGAAACGAATTACACGCCCAGCATCTAAATCTTCGTCATGACCTGGTATATTTGTATAGGTATGGTGCAATACATTGTGTTGTACTTGCCAATTGTAAACATTACCAGCTAAAATATAGATACTTCCACCCATAATTTTATTTAACCAAGTTTTAGAAGAATACGATCCGTGATTTCCGTCATGCATAACATTCATTCCAACACCTGCCATACCGATACCGATAACAATTGAAGCTAAGATATATACCAAAACGGGCACTTCAATGAAGAAAATAACAAAAAACGGAACGAAAAACAAAGCAAACATAATTATTGCTTTTAAATGTAATTTCCAGTTTCCGGTTTTATCTATATTTTGTTCTTTAAAATATTCGTTAACTCTCTTATTTAGTGTTTTAAAAAATTGATTTTTATCTGTCCTTGAAAAAGTTGGAGCTTTAATTTCCATACATAGTATAATTTAATTGACAAATGTACTAATATTTCTCTAAAAATAATTATGATAAATATCATATCACATAAAAATTGTATTTTTGCAAAAAATAAACAAGAATTTGGAACTGATTTTAAAATATTTCCCCGATTTAACACCTTTACAGATTGAACAATTCACAAAATTATATGATTTATATAATGATTGGAATTCGAAAATTAATGTAATTTCTAGAAAAGACATTGATGAGCTTTATTCTAGACACGTGTTGCATTCTTTAGGAATTGCAAAAGTAATACAATTTAATCCTGGCGCTAAAGTTTTAGACGTTGGAACTGGTGGTGGATTTCCTGGAATTCCATTGGCTATTTTATTTCCTGAAACACAATTTTATTTAATTGATATTATTGCTAAGAAAATAAAAGTAGTAAATGAAGTTGCTCAAGGTTTAGGATTAAAAAATGTAAAAGCCGAACAAAAAAGAGCTGAATTAGTGAAAGAAGAATTCGATTTTATTGTGAGTCGAGCTGTGACGAATATGCCTGATTTTGTAAAATGGATAAAGGACAAAACAAAAAAGACCTCTACTCATGAATTGAAGAATGGAATTTTATATTTGAAAGGTGGTGATTTAACTGAAGAATTAGCTATTTATCAAACGGTACAATTGTTTGATTTACCCGACTTTTTTGAAGAAGAATTTTTCGAAACCAAAAAAGTAGTGTATTTGCCTTTAAAATATAAATCATAAAAACAAAAAAACCTGTTACTTGAAGTAACAGGTTTTTTTTATGCTTATTTTATTTTACTTATTCTAAAATAATTTTTTCAGAATGATTTACATTTTCTCCTTGAAGTTTTAAAATATAAATTCCTTTTGATAATTTACCTAAATTAATAGCATTAGAATTATTGAAGTTATTTACATTTTCATTATAAACTTGTCTTCCATTAATATCATAAACTTTAATTTGTAGTTCACCTACATAATTTGCAATATTGATATTAATTAATCCGTTTGAAGGATTTGGATATATTTTGAATAAACTACTGTTTTGAAAATAATCATTTCCTAAAGTACAATTAGAACCCGTTGCTGGTGTAGCTCCTGGAATTGGCTCAGTAAAATCTTCTACTTGATCTTGAACTCCTGCTGCACCACCACTAGTTGTACCTGATGCCGCATTTACACCCATTCCTCTTCTTGCAAAAGTTTCCCAAATCATACAGTAGTTTTGACCATTTGTTGCGTTAACATCCGCTTGAATAATTGCATTTCTACATTGAATTAAAGAAGGATTTGCAGGAGTTAATTTCATGGCATCAATTACTAAACGCATTACTTTATTATTACCTCCCGTTCCATTATAAATATTAGCATCGTAACCATATTTATCAATATAATTCCAAGCTAAATCCCATAACATTACACACCAAACAGAACCTACTGAATGCACATCAACTTGATCAAAACCATCAACATCAGTATACCACATATCATTAGTACTTGCAAAAGTATGAGGATTAACCGCCATATCTGTTGAGTATCTGTGTTCTCTAATACCAGGACCTGTTATTGATTGATTCATTGCGTATGTTCCAATTCCTTTAGCGTCATTTCTTGTGTCACCTGATTTAATTTGCATCATCAACCATAACCAATCAGACCAACCTTCTCCAGGTTGTTCAGCAGAACCACTCATTCCGGCACCACCTCCAACTAATCTAGTTGAAACACCATGTCCATATTCGTGAGCAATAATTCCATTATCAAAATCACCATCTCCATTAACATAAACTTCTGGACTAGATAAACTAACACTAACAGTACCAGAACCCATAGCAGCAATTAAAGCTTCCCCATCAACTTGAGACATACTTACTGCAGGAATTGTAATAGTTCCATCTGCTCCTGCCATAGAAATCCCACCTGCAGCATTGTTTACAACAATTACACCTACTGCTCCTGCATTTTGAGCAAATTTAACTTTTATTGCAAACGAACATGTACCTCTTCTAATAACTGCTATTTTTCCCGCTAAAGCTGCAGCATTTAATGGAACATCCCCTGTAGTTGCTGTTAAGCAAGCATCTGAAGTATCAGGTGAACTATCTACATAAAGAACTAAATCATTAGTTAATGCCCCTGGAGATAATGGCAAATCAACATGACCAGGACTAAACGCATTATCATTAACATTATATATTGTTCCACTTAAAGTTCCATTATTAACTAAAAGTTTTGAAGGTTTAGACACATCCCATAAATACATTTGCATTCTTGGCTTAGCACCATCAGATGGTGTAGAGAAATTTGCATTATTAAGAGTTGGTGTTGCCGCTTGAGAACCATCTTGAGCTTGTGCATTTACCGCGTCATTACCTGCTCCTCCTCTTCCAAAGTTAGCAGCTTGAAAATTTCTATTTGCTTCAGTGAATCCATATTGATACCATAAATCATGCATAATATTATTCTGGTAAAACAAATTAGTTATTGCAGCATTGATATATGTTGTTGGAGCTACTCCATCACCACCATAAGCATGATCGAATGTTAAGTTAGGATAAGTTCCAGAAGAAGCATTTGCGTAAGTTGTTGGGTTTGCTGGATTTGTATTTGTATAATCCGAATATGCAAAAACATTATTTCCTCTAGAATAACCATACAAAAGTGACGCAGTTGATCCACCAATAGCTGTATTAGCATTATGCCATCCGTTTGGAGAGGCTGCTAAAGTTGACGGCGCTAAAACTGTTGTAGCTTCTGGATTAGTAATAAGTTGTCTAGCTGAATGAAATGGACTTTCATAATTAAATGGAATAACTCTATAATTTGTTGTTCCAGGCGTTAATAAAGTTTCAACCGTTTGTTCTTTAAATAATTTATTTGAATCAAAACTTTTCACTGAACTAACACAAGCAGAATGATCATGTCTTGGCCCAAAACTACAGTTATGAACTAAATCTCTTTTCTCTAATAAATTACCATTTGTAGCATCAATTTTAGCTTTCCATAAATGGTCTCCATTTTGAGTGTAAAATTCGTAACTCCAAGAAAGAATTAAATCACCATCTTGATTAGGAAAATAAACCAATTCTGCACTAACAAGATCTTCAGTTAAAGCACCATTAGATAATTTATATTTATTCTTATCTGAAGAAACAATACTTGATGTAAAATTACTTTCATTTAATTTCAACAAAGCACTTGAAAAACCTTCTACAACACCTAAAGCAGTGCTCCCAGTATTTATTTTTGAAGAAACGTTTGTAATAAATCCTTCAGGTGAATTAATCACCTCTCCGTTTTTAATCCAAAAATAGATGTACGAATTATCAATTTTTACATTATTGTATGTTTGCATTACTAAATAGTTAGTAATACCTGTAGTTTCAGAACTTGTTTCTGACTCAATAATCCAATTAGTCATCTCAGATGGACTAATATTTAATTTGTTATAATTTTCATCAATATAACTCTGTATTTTTTGAGAAGGACTTTGAGAAAACCCAAAGGAAACAAAAAATGCAAAAACAAAAAGTAACTGTTTTTTCATAATTAAGGTAGGTTGTTAATATGTTAAAAGTTCAAAATTAGTATTTTATCATTCAAAACCAAATTTTTTTCAATTATTTAACTTAAAATATCATTTTGTTAGATTATATTTTAGTAGCATTTATGATTTTATAAATCTCAATGGCTTTTCCATCTGTCAGTAAAGAAACAAATTGACAAATATTTAATAATTTATCGTACATGGTTTCTTTATTGCTTTTGTACTTTTCCGGCAGGATGTTCATAATTAATTTATCGGAATTGGTTGCCGAATTGTTAGATGTATTGATGTATGCGTTGGTAAAAACATCCAATAAGGTATGAATGACTTTATAACCAATAATTTCTTTTTCAATTACTTCTTTCGATTGATAAATGTTTTTTACACTGATATTTATAATGTCTGAAATTTGGGCTTTGTACTGACTTTTATCCATCAAAGAAACTTGAAATTCTCCTTTTAAAATGTCCGATTCATTTTCCATAAAGACAGAAACAGCGTCATTAATTAAACTTCCAATAGCCAAAGCTCTCAAATAACTGATTCGGTCTTCTTTGGTTTTAAGTTCGTTATATTTTTTAGAATCGATAGATTTTTGCACCAATTTGATTAAATATTCTAAAGCAAAATCTTCATTAATTAATCCGAGTTTTATTCCATCTTCAAAGTCAATAATCGTATAGCAAATATCATCTGCAGCTTCTACTAAAAACGCTAATGGATGACGGAAATACCCCAAATCTGGATTTGTTTTATTTGAAATCATACCTAATTCGGTAGCGACTTCTTGAAAGAATTTTTTGTCTTGTTGAAAGAATCCGTATTTTTTATCGCAAATGTTTGAAGTTGGTTTTTTAGGCAAACTTTCTTTTGGGTATTTCATGAAAGTTCCTAAAGTTGCGTATGATAATCGCAACGCGCCTTCTACACCTTCTCTACTTGAGGTTAAAATAGAAAAACCATTCGCATTTCCTTCAAAATCAACAATATCTTGCCATTCTTTTTCAGACAATTGATTTTTGTATTTTAATCCACTTCCTGAAGAAAAATATTCCCCAATAGCTTTTTCACCAGAATGTCCGAAAGGTGGATTTCCAATGTCGTGCGATAAACAAGCTGCTGCTACAATGGCACCAAAATCATTTAATTGATACCCATGAATTTCTTGTAAATGTGGATATTTTTCTAAAACTTTTTTTCCAACTAACCTTCCAATAGAACGACCCACAACAGAAACTTCCAAACTATGTGTTAAGCGCGTGTGCACAAAATCCGTTTTAGATAGCGGAATAACCTGAGTTTTGTCTTGAAGTAAACGAAATTCTGAAGAGAAAATAATTCTGTCATAATCCACTTCAAAACCTAAACGCGTATCGTCTTGTTCTTTTCGTAATCTTTTACTTGTATCGCCTTGTCGTTTTAAAGACAAAAGTTGTTCCCATTGCATCATTGGAATATTTTTTTAGAGTCACGAAGATAGGAATTTGGAACTATTTTGCCACGAATTATCGAATTAAAAATTGAATAGCAAAAAATAAATCGACTTTGTCGATAAATAATTCGAAATAAATTTATAAATCAAAAAATCAGCAATTACAAATTCAAAAATTCATGGCTTACTTAAATTAATTATATAAAAAAAGCCTTCGAAATGAAGGCTTTTAAATTTTACTCTTTTAAATTTGATAAGAAAAACAAACTCGATTTTTTCGGGTATTTTTCATAACTTTTATCGCTAGGATTTTCAATAACTGTTTTCAAATTTACTTCATCTCCCAATTTAAATTTTGAAACGACTAATTTGTAATCTAACATATATGGGCCGCAGAAAAAATTTCCGTCAGCGTCTTGTTCAATTATTCCTGTATAAACTCCTTTTTCTTTTGCCATGATTATATTTTTTACAAAGGTATAAAAAAACAGCCATTAAAAATAATGACTGTTTTCTATAATTTATTTAATGTTTGCCCAATTAAGAACCACACATTTCGCAATCGTCTGGACCAGCGTTTTTAGCTAATTCAATCATTGCTCTGTATTCTTCTGCAGACATTGCAGAAGCTGAAACTGGTTCAACCGCTTGTACAACTTCTAATTGCTCTTTTGGTGCAGTTTGTACAATTGGCTCTGCTTTTTTGTCGTTATTTAATGTGAACTTAATCGCATCAACAGCGGCTTTCGTACGTAAATAGTACATTCCCGTTTTTAAACCAGATTGCCAAGCATAAAAGTGCATAGATGTTAATTTCGCGTAATTGGCGTTTTGCATAAACAAGTTTAACGACTGTGATTGATCTACGAAATACCCACGTTGACGTGACATATCGATAATATCTTTCATAGACATTTCCCAAACTGTTTTGTATAATTCTTTTAAGTCTTGTGGAATATTTAAATTTTGAACCGATCCGTTTTCACGCATTAATTCTTGTTTTAACTCTTCTGTCCACAATCCTAATTTTACTAAATCTTCTAGTAAATGTTTGTTTACCACGATAAACTCACCAGATAAAACTCTACGAGTATAAATGTTAGAAGTATAAGGTTCGAATGCTTCGTTGTTTCCTAAAATTTGAGAAGTGGAAGCGGTTGGCATTGGCGCAACTAATAACGAGTTACGCACTCCAAATTCCATTACTTCTTTTCTTAAATTGGTCCAATCCCAACGTCCCGATAAATCTGAATCTTGTAAGCCCCAAAGGTTATATTGAAATTCTCCTTGAGAAATTGGCGAACCTTTAAAAGTAGAATACGGTCCTTCTTCTTTAGCCATTTCCATTGAAGCAGTTACCGCTGCAAAGTACATGGTTTCGAAGATTTCTTGGTTTAATTTTTTTGCTTCATCACTAGTAAAAGGCAATCTTAGCATGATGAAAGCATCTGCTAAACCTTGAACTCCTAATCCAATTGGACGGTGACGTTTGTTAGAATTTTCTCCTTCAATTACTGGATAATAATTTCTATCAATTACTTTATTTAAGTTTTTAGTTACACGTTTTGTAACGGTGTAAAATAACTCGTGATTAAATGTTCCGTTTTCTACGAACATTGGCAACGAAAGAGAGGCTAAATTACAAACTGCAATTTCGTCTTTCGAAGTATATTCCATAATTTCAGTACATAAATTCGAAGAACGAATCGTACCTAAATTTTTCTGATTTGATTTACGGTTTGCTGCATCTTTATACAACATGTAT
>JAUMDQ010000087.1:0-4653 GCA_032121715.1 Flavobacterium sp. | reverse complement strand
TTTATTAATGCAGTTAATTTGATATATAATTCACCTTTACTAATAATTCCGCCGTTTTGAATAATTTTAAAAACTTCTTCATTACGATTTTCGGTAACTTCTTTTTTTCCTGTTTGAATCGTTACATCATCTGTAAAAAGATTATTCCCTAACCACTCTAAACCTTCTGTTGTAAAGAAATCTATGGCTTCATTTGAAGTTTGAACAATTAATGACTCTAATAGTTCATCATGACATTTGAAAAGAAAAATATGATTTTTAGAAAAATGATCAATAAAACGAACATTAGTAATGGCCTTATCCCAAATTAAATCTGAAAAGACATCAATTTCTTGTAACGCGATTTCTGGCTTATTGGTTTTTAAATCGTCCCATTCTTTTTTATCAATAGTCTGGGTAGCTAAGAAGGTAATAAACTCAGGGTGAAGTTCTTCTAATTGTTCTTTTGTTAATCGGGTATATTTCATTGATATTTATTATTTTCAAACTTAAGGTTTCGTAAAAATAAAAAAAGCGTTGCAATTGCAACGCTTTTTAAAGAAATATTTTAAATAAAATTATGCTTTTTCAGCAACAATTTCATAAGGTAATTCAATGATTACTTCTCTGTGTAAACGGATAGTAGCATTGTATTTTCCAGTTCTTTTAACAATACCAGAAGTAATAAATTTTCTATCAATTGATTGTCCGTTTGCTTGTAACGCTACTGCGATATCTGCATTAGAAATTGATCCGAATAATTTTTCACCACCTGCTTTTGCAGTAATTTTTATCTCTAGAGCTTTAATTGCTTCTGCAGTCGCTTTCGCATCTGCAACAACTTTAGCTTCTTTATGAGCTTTTTGTTTTAAATTTTCAGCTAATACTTTTTTAGCAGAAGAAGTAGCTAAAATAGCAACTCCTTGAGGAATTAAAAAGTTACGACCGTATCCGTTTTTTACAGTTACTACATCATCTTTAAAACCTAAATTTTGAACGTCTTGTTTTAAAATTAGTTCCATTTTGTTGTCCTTTTTTATTTATAAGTTAGCTCCAAATTTATCGGAGCAACAAATGATTAATATTATTTTAATAAATCCGCCACGTAAGGCATTAAAGCTAAATGACGCGCTCTTTTCACAGCAACAGACACTTTTCTTTGGAATTTTAATGAAGTACCAGTTAAACGTCTTGGTAAAATTTTACCTTGCTCGTTTACAAACTTTAATAAAAAGTCACCGTCTTTATAATCGATATACTTGATACCAGATTTTTTGAAACGACAATATTTTTTTTGTTTGTTAGTATCAATGTTTAAAGGAGTAAGATATCTGATATCTCCTTCTTTTTTACCGTTGTTAGCTATCGACATGATTAGTTACCTTTAGTTTTTAATTTTTCTCTTCTTCTTTCTGCCCAAGAAATAGCATGTTTGTCCATAGATACAGTTAAGAATCTCATGATTCTTTCATCTCTTCTGAATTCAGTTTCTAAAGAAATGATTAATTCAGCTGGAGCTTGATACTCAAATAAATGGTAAAAACCACTTTTTTTGTGTTGGATTTCATAGGCTAATTTTTTTAAGCCCCAATCCTCTTTTGATACCATTTTGGCACCCTTAGAAGTAAGAAAATCTTCAAATTTGCTTACTGTTTCCTTTACCTGAACATCAGATAAAACGGGATTCAAAATGAAAACAGTTTCGTAATTTTTCATTTGTACGTATTTTTTAAATTGGGTGCAAAGATATACAATTATATTTAATTTACAAATCCATTAAAAAGTATTTTTTTAAACATAATATTAGTTTGTTGTGTTTTTTTTGCCTATTTTTATCGTGTTAAATAAAATGATTCCTAATCATTTAACCAATTTTTGCCTATGAAATTAAATACTATTGTTGTTGATGACAGTTCAATTCAGAGAATTACTATTGCGAAATTAATTTCTGAACACACTAATCTAAGATTGGGTGGAGACTTCTCGAATGCTTTAGAAGCAAAAAGTTATATCACAAACAACCATGTTGATTTAATTTTTTTGGATATTGAAATGCCCCATATAACTGGTTTTGACTTACTTGACGGGTTAAAAATAAAACCTCTAATTGTTTTCATTACTTCTAAAGCAGATTATGCTGTAAAAGCATTTGAATATTCAGCATTAGATTTTTTACAAAAACCCATAAAGAAAGAACGTTTTTTAGTTTCCGTAAAGAAAGCTCTAGAAATGCATCAATTGAAGCACGATCAAATCCATGATGATCACGGTCCGCATTTAATTATTAAAAGTAATCTTAAAAAAATAAAAGTTTATACGTCTCATATTAAATGGGTTGAAGCTTTTGGCGATTATATAAAAGTAGTGACTTATGAAGACACACATTTAGTATTATCTACAATGAAAGCTTTCGAAACAGAACTTCCAAAAGATAATTTCCTAAGAATTCATAAATCGTACATTATCAATTTAGATAAAGTGGAACGTTTTAATAGTAAGCAAGTTGAAATTGACGGAGAAAAAATCCCCTTAAGTAGAAACAAAAAAGAAGAAATAATCACAATTTTAGAAAGTTATTAATAATCTACATTAATTGTAGTTTTAATAGAACGATACTGCGAAGTCGCCTCAAAACTTATCAAAGATTTTTTGATAAGTTTTTTTGTATTTATAAGATTCGTGTTGTTCGGAATTTTGATAAGAATCGTTCTAATGTATTCATTTCGAATTCGATTGATAGCAGGTTCTTCCGGACCTAAAATTGGAACTGGAATCGCTTGTTTCAACACATTATACAACCAAGTTGAACCTTCACGAAGTTTTTCGTAATCTCTATGTTTCAATCGGATTTGTAATAAACGGAAATAGGGCGGATATTGAAAATTACGTCTTTCATATAATTGTTCGTTAAACATCCCTAAATAGTTATTATTTACCACTTGCTGAATCGTATTGTGCATCGGATTGTAAGTTTGAATGACCACACTTCCCTTTTTTGCTTTTCTACCAGAACGACCCGCAACTTGAACCATCATTTGATACGCTCGCTCATAAGCTCGATAATAAGGCTGATTTAGCAAATTATCTGCGTTTAGAATTCCAACTAAAGTCACGTTTTCGAAATCTAAACCTTTAGCTAGCATCTGTGTACCAACTAAAATATCAATTTCCTGATTTTTAAACGCGTCAATCATTTTTTCGAAAGCAAATTGTCCTCGAGTAGTATCTTTATCCATTCGAGCAATTCGATTAGTTGGAAATAATTTTATCAATTCTAATTCGAATTGTTCCGTACCAAAACCTTTTGCAGAAATATCTAACGAATTACAAGCATGACAATGCGTTGGTTTTGCCATACTATGTCCGCAATAATGACATTTTAAATGATTTTTATACTTATAATACGTTAAACTCACATCGCAACTTGGACATTGAGGCACGTGTCCGCATGTCGTACATTCTATATATGGCGAATAACCTCTGCGATTTTGAAACAACATAATCTGCTCATTATTCGCTAAAGTTTCGTGCATTCTTTCCAATAATTCATCGGAAAAATGACCATCCATTCGTTTACGGAAGTATTTATCTTTTAAATCAATCAAATGAATTTCTGGTAAAACCACATTATTAAATCGAGTAAACAATTCAATTAAACCGTATTTATTGGTTTTTGCATTGTGATACGATTCTAAACTTGGCGTCGCACTTCCTAATAACACTTTCGCATTATGAAACTTAGCTAAGACAATGGCGGCATCTCTAGCGTGATAACGTGGCGCAGGATCTTGTTGTTTGTAAGTCGCTTCGTGTTCTTCATCTACTACAATTAATCCTAAGTTGGAAAACGGTAAAAACAAGGCACTTCGCACACCTAAAACTACTTTTGCTTTTTCTGAATTTTGTAAGACATGATTGTACACCTCAACACGTTCGTTTGAATTATATTTCGAATGAAAAACCGCAATTTGATTCCCGAAATACGCTGATAAACGTTGAACTAATTGTGTAGTTAAAGCAATTTCTGGCAATAAGAATAACACCTGTTTGTCTTGTTGTAAAAATTCTTCGATAAGTTTTATGTAGACTTCCGTTTTCCCAGAAGCCGTTACACCATGTAATAAATTGACGTCAAACTGAGTAAATTTCTCTTTAATACTTTCTAAAACAGTCGTTTGAGATTCACTTAATTGAATTTCGTAATCGTCTTCTTTTTCAAAAGAAACTCGGTCGGTATTGATATAATATTCTTCGAAAATTTGTTTATCGACTAACGATTTAATTACTGCTGTACTTACACCAGAGGTTTCTATTAATAATTTGGATGAAATTGGTTTTTTCTCCGTCGCTTGCAATTGAAAATACGACAAAACAATTTCTTTTTGCTTTTTGGCTTTTCCTAAAATCTCTAATAATTCTTGTAATTTTTCTGCTTGTAAAAATTCATCTTGTAGTTTGATGTATTTTACCAATTTGGGTTTGTAAGTATCTTGCACCTCATCTTGCATCGTTAGCAAACCTTTGGCAAGCAAGCTTTGAATAATTGGAATTACATTTTTCTTATTTAGAATTTGAGTAATTTCAGAAATCGTTATGGAAGATTTATTTTCTAAGGCTTCTAAAACTAAAAATTCTTCGTCTGTTGCAGAAGTTTTATCTGATTCTGAGTGCGAA